>NZ_JAMYEB010000007.1:0-123952 GCF_033790785.1 Psychrobacter sp. PP-21
GGCTTGTTTTAAGATGTTAACGATTTGGTTGTCGCTAAAACGTGTCTTTTTCATAGGATTCTCCTGCTGGTGTATTTTAGCAGTTAATCTCTATTCAGGAGTGTTCTTATTTTTCGGGGGGATTACCAAGTCTATTCACCATAAATTTTAACGCCATTGGCAAAGCTACAGCGCTGAATACGGGCAGATTGGATAATCGCATCACGCTCACCATATAGACGCGAGAGTTTTGCATCGCGTGCTTTGGTGCTGTTGCTTTTGCCAACGCCAAAGCTGATATTAGGAGAGATACCCCAACGTCCTGCAGAAATGCCCACCCCCACGCCTGAGGTTGACAAGGTGGATTGCTCACTGCGAGCGGCTTCAACATAGCGGTTGACGCGCGCGTACTCTTGACTGAGTGCTTGGCAATTGTAATTTTGATAAGTGCTTGGCGGGACATATTGCGGTGTGACATTACCAGTAGAAGCACAGCCTGAGAGCGCAAAGATGCCAGCTGTTACCAGTAGGGTCGCTGTCGTAAACGTTTTCATGAAGGCTCCGTTAGGCTAAGTAATTGTATTTATGTCTATTTAAGATAACAAATACTGCATCATTAAGATATTAAAAAATATTGAATACTCACTAAAAAGGTAATGACAATTAGAATAAATTTGCTGGTTTGGCAAAGGCAAGTATGACGATACCGAGATAGGCAACTGTCGCAATAAGAATCCCTGTCTTTCTCTGAGCTGGTGTTGCATGAGCGTTAAAGGCTTTGATGCTAGAGCTAATAGCAGCCACAAGCAAAATAATCTTAGCAAATACCCATTGTAAAGGGGCATTAGCACTCATTAGCTGCATTAGCATTACGGCACCTGACAAGATGAGCACAGCATAGATGATATGAGTGGCTATTTTGACCACACGCGGTGCACGTCTGTCAGCGCTTAGTACCAGATAACTTTGGTATAGGAATAGTACAATGGTCAGCGCTGCCATTAACATGTGTAGATGTTTCATCGAATCTTGCTCCCTTCAGCATTATGATATGCGAGCATACTTAAACTGTTTGATTTTTATGAACGTGCATCGTGCTATTTGTTTTGACCCGCACATAATGGACTGTTTGGGCTTTGACCTTGCCACTCTGTTGGCGTATAGGCGTGAATGGCTAGCGCATGTACCTGACCACCTTGTGAGGTTAATAGGGAATTGACTAACCCATATATCAGTTGGTGACGCCCGACCAGTCGCTTGCCTTCAAAAGCATCACTGACGATAGTTAGTTTGAAGTGGCTCTCTTTGCCTTCGAAGTAGCCAGCATGGGACATCGACTCATTGATTAGCTCGATATGCTGCGGCTCTAGCGCTTGTAGTTCAGTGTGAAGTGCATCGGCGGTAGGTGTGGTACTCATAACAATCCTTCAATATATATTGCCCAAGTCTATTGGCAATCTGCAAATGATATCTACTGGCATTATAGCAGAGACAGCAGTCGGTATAGCGTACGATCAGAAATCATACAATGCCTAGCGCCAAGTAAAAAAGCAAAGCACGGCGCACTGGCTGTACTTTGCTTTTTTGGACTCTATACACGCATTATTTTATGCTTGGTCTCTCAAATTTAGTCTCTTATGCAGGCATAAGAGTGGTTAGTCGCATATTAACGACGTGATTGTTGGTATAGTGGCGTGACCTTTGGCATCAACGACTGTAGCTCAGAGATACGGCTGCTGCTCGTTGGGTGAGTGCTTAAAAATTGAGGTGGCTCGCCTTGGCTGGCACGTTGCATTTTTTGCCATAGTGTAATAGCAGCCTGCGGGTTGTAGCCTGCACGCGCCATTAGCTCAAGTCCGATCTGGTCGGCTTCACTTTCTTGAGTACGACTGTGCGGACGGCTCAACCCTAGATCACCAGCTACGCTTGCGATCTGAGCTTGACCTTGTGATAGACCGAAGATACTAGCAGCCACACCGATACCTGTCTGAGTGGCATACTCGCGTGAGATACGTTCACGTGAGTGCTCGCGTAATGCATGAGAGATTTCGTGACCCATAATAGCGGCAATCTCGTCATCGGTCAGATTTAGACGATCGATAATACCTGAATAAAACATAACCTTACCGCCTGGCATCACAAAGGCGTTTAGCTGATCAGATTTGATTGTGTGGACTTCCCACTGCCATTTTGCAGCATCTGTACGATAAACACCTACTTGACCAACCAAACGATTCGCGATGTTCTTTAGACGGTTGAGCTGAGCGGTATTGGTGTCTAGAACGCCTTTTGCTCTTGCTTCTTGTAATGTCTGCGCGTAGCTCTGTGCCGATAACTGTAGTACCTGCTCGCTGGAGACCAATAATAACTGCTGGCGATCAACACCAACGGCACCCGTATTGGTGGTGCTGGTACAACCGGTCAATGTCAGTGCCGACAACGAAGCCGCCATCACTGTGGTGGTCAATAATTTTTTCATAAAAATATCCTCTCGATAAGCGGTAAAATTAAAATCATACAAAATAAATAACAGTAAAATAGATGGCAACGTTATTTGTTATTGCTCTTTTATTAATGTTTGTTCATCTATATAGATAGTGAAAGTCTACCTGAACTCTTATTGTAGATAAGTATAATAATGTTAACTGACTAAAACCAAGGTAGAAAAAGTAACAATAGAGCCTATGATTGTAAATGAGTAAGATATTGCTATAAGTAAGGCTTGGCTTTGCTTCTTTTTCTCTATGAGATTTTTATTAGTACATATAAACGAAAAATACTAGGTAAGTAGCAGGTTGCAATAGTAGAAAGCATTAGATCAAAAGAGTGGGACTGTAATATGCGATATTTAATGCGAAATAATTTATATTTTTCTAAAAATAAATTATTTTGTTAAATCAATTATTTGTGTCTATTTACCTAAAATACAGGGAGTTTAGTTGATAATATTAGACATAAATTTTAAAAAAGGTGTTGACACCTACAGAATATTTGCTAGAATAGCCAGCCTATCGAGACGAAGTAGTTGTTAACAACACGACGATTTGATAATAAGCGGGAATAGCTCAGTGGTAGAGCATAACCTTGCCAAGGTTGGGGTCGAGAGTTCGAATCTCTTTTCCCGCTCCAAATATGGCTTGAAAAAGCGCAAAAAGCCTCACTTCATAGTGAGGCTTTTTTTTATGCTTAAAATTTGTCTTAAAACATATGCTAAGCAGCTAGTAGAGACATAGCAAGTCAAAATGGAATTTCTACAGAGCAAAAGAGAGTAGCCGTCATGATCGCGACAGATCAGGCGTATAAACCTAGACATCTACGTAGTTTAAACCTGTAGGCAACATAAGGGCACCTCATGCCACCAAAACCCCTCACATTAATCAGCGCCAAGCTCGCCTTTATTATATCCGCCATCGTTATCGCGATCATGGGCATCACCATGATCGGCTTTGGCTGGGTACCGCACCTGTCTCTTATCTTGGCCATCTGTGTACTGCTGGCTATCGGTATGTATAAAGGTCTCAGCTTTGACGACATGCAAGCGCAAATGGCCTCAGGGGTCATGCGCGGTATCGGTGCCATCTATCTGTTCTTCTTTATCGGTCTCATGGTGGCAGCTCTCATGATGTCAGGAGCTATACCCACGCTCATGTATATAGGCTTTGAGCTGATCTCACCTGAGTACTACTATATCTCTGCCTTTGTCTTAACCTCTATTATTGGTATTGCCTTGGGCAGTAGTTTGACGACGGCTGCCACTTTGGGTGTGGCGTTTATTGGGATGAGTAATGCCTTTGATGCCAATGTGGCGATAGCAGCGGGGGCGGTGGTATCAGGGGCGTTCTTCGGTGATAAGATGTCGCCCTTGTCTGATACTTGTACTATTGCGTCTTCTGTAGTCGGTATCGATCTGTTTGAGCACATTCGTAATATGATGTATACCACTGTACCGGCATGGATACTGACAGTAATTCTGTTTTGGATGTTCTCAGGGCAGACGACCAGTGCTGATCTGAGTCAGGTGACTATATTACAAGGACAGCTGATAGACAGTGGTCTAGTACATGGGTATTCAGTACTGCCTTTTGTAATACTGGTTGGGTTAGCACTGTTTCGGGTTAATGCGATCTATACGATTATCTGTACGATTGCTGTGGCTCTGATCATTACTTATGTACATAGTTCACCAAGCTTTGGTCAGTTGGGTGGCTATCTGTTTGCCGGCTATGCACCCGCTGAGTCATTAGAGCTGGGTGAGGTGGGTGGTATACTGTCACGCGGCGGTGTACAGAGTATGTTCTTTACCCAGGCGATTGTGATATTGGCATTGAGTTTGGGTGGGTTGTTGACGGCACTAGGGATTCTACCAGCACTGTTATCTGGTATTAAGAATACACTGACGACATCAGGACGAGCGATATTTGCGGCGGCGATGTCGGCGCTTAGTATCAATGTATTAATCGGTGAGCAGTATTTGAGTATTCTATTATCAGGTACGGCGTTTCGGTCAACGTTTGAGCGTTTGCAACTACATCCTAAGAATTTGTCGCGGACGATTGAGGATGCAGGAACGGTGATCAATCCATTAGTACCGTGGAGTGTGTGCGGGGTGTTTATCAGTCAGGCACTAGGGGTGCCGGTATTAGAGTATCTACCCTATGCGTTCTTCTGTTATTTGTCATTGCTACTGACGCTGCTGTTTGGGTTTACGGGGCTGACGATTAGTCGGGTGAAAGAGGGGAAGAGTGCCGATGCGTAACCCTTACGGTTCTATTTAATAGTGCTATCAATACTTATCCCAATAAGGATGATCGCCAAATCGCTCTGCAATAAGGTCAATCAAATAACGACAACGCTGCGATAAAAAACGATTCTTTGGATAAACGGCATATGCTTTTAATACAGGCAACTGGTACTGCTGGAAGACAGGTACAAGTTCACCTCGTGCCAGTTCATTGTAGGCAATAAACGTAGGTACAAAGGTAATGCCGTGTCCCTTTACTGCCAAATCAACTAAAAACTCACCATTGGTGGCTTTTATTTTGGCATCGATAGTACGGTGATGTTTTTTGCCCTCAGCGTCCACCAGCTCTATACTGCTCGTTTGACCAAGACTATATTGCAACAGTTCATGATTGTCTAAATCATCTAGCGTTTCGGGTACACCCATCCTTGCCAGATAGTCAGGACTGGCACAAATAACACAGCGTATCAATGCTAACTGTTTGGCCTGATAGCTAGAGTCGCGCAGATCGCCGATGCGAATTGCCAACTCATAACCTTCTTCAATCAAGTCGATACGCCGATCAGAAAAATCCAAATCAAATCTCAGATTGGGGTGCTGATTGGCATACTCATCAATCACATCATTCAGATGCCTGACCCCAAACGATAATGGTGCCGTCATTTTGAGCGTTCCCTCGACACGCATGGGAGCTTCACTAGTGTTTTCATTGACCGCATCGACTGCTCGCAAGATATGATTTACCTGCTGATAATACTGCTCACCTGCTTGGGTCAATTTAGAGTGGCGAGTGGTACGGCTGATCAATTGACTGCCTAGGCGTGCTTCTAATTCTTTGAGACGACGACTCACGGCTGACTTTGCGATATTCAACTGCTCAGCCGCTTTGGTAATGCTACCTGCTTCGACAATGCGTACAAACATTGCCATATCTTCTAGTTGTCCCATTATCGATGCCTCATGATTGTTCTTACCCCAAGAACTTACATTTGTGATTATTGCTGTTTATTCTATGCTAGTCAACGCCTATAATCGCGCTATTCTCTACTTAGAGACATGATTAAACACACTTTTGGAGCATTATTATGGACAAATTACAGCAATTTAGCGCACCGCTCGGTCGTCTATTATTATCAATCATTTTCATCTTTGCAGGCATTGGTAAAATCACAGATTATGCGACTACTCAAGGCTATATGGAGTCAGTAGGTGTGCCTGGTATGTTACTACCATTGGTAATCGCGTTTGAGGTACTAGGTGGTATCGCTATCTTGCTAGGTTATAAAGCTCGTCCAATCGCTTTCTTGTTTGCCGGGTTTAGCATCGTGTCAGCTATTATTTTTCATCAGTTCTGGACTGACGAATCACAGATGATCTCATTTATGAAAAATATTTCGATCGCAGGTGGGTTTTTGATGATTTTTGCTCATGGTGCGGGTGCTTACTCAATAGACAATAAGCGATAAGCAGGCAGTAGTTGAGCTACCTCTTATAAGCTTACGAAGAACAATCATAAAGGGGTAGTTTAAAATAAAGAGCGTCATGAACATTTTCACAGAAAATTTCAACAGCAGACAGTTTTTTATATAAGCATAACTTAAATTAATTTATATAAAGTTAGCTGTGCTAATATATGTAAAAAATCTATATTACGTTAAAACTGCTCTGATTGTTCTACTAAACAGAATAGTTAATTGCATTTAGTGTTGTTTATCTATGTAGAATTAATAATTATAATAAGCCCATTGTTTAAATAGATTAATCGATAATAAGTGTATAGAGGATTAATCTGTTGATAGCTAAGGACAAATTATGAAAACAACCTATCATGCAGCAGACTCACGTGGTGACGCCAATCATGGCTGGCTTAAAAGCCGTCATAGCTTTAGCTTTGCCAATTATCATAATCCTGAGCGTATGGGGTTTGGTGCTTTACGCGTCCTTAACGATGACTTTGTCATTGGTGGTCATGGGTTTGGTAGGCATTCGCACCGTGATATGGAGATCATCAGCATTCCTTTATCTGGCAAGCTTGCACACAAAGACAGTATCGGCAATAAAGGCATGATCGAGACTGGTGAGATCCAAGTCATGTCAGCAGGCACAGGCATTACCCATAGTGAAATGAATGGTGATAGTGAAGAGGCCATGGCGTTTCTACAAATTTGGGTAATCCCAAATAAGATGAGTGTGACCCCTCGATATCAGCAAATACCTATGGGCGATATCATGCAGCCTAATGCGTTCAGTCAAGTGCTGTCACCTAATGCTGAGGATGCAGGCGTTTGGATTCATCAAGATGCTTGGTTTAGCATGGGGGAATTTGATAAAGGGGTGATGAGCAGTTATCAACTAAAAAACCCTAGCAACGGTGTCTATGTTTTTGTTATCAGTGGTCAAGTCGTGATAGATAATAATGTTCTGGCCAGTCGAGATGGTTTGGGTATTTGGGATACTGAGAGTTTTACGATGGATGTGCCAGCAGCTGCAACAGTATTGGTGATGGAAGTACCGCTTTTTTTATAAGAAGTACTGCTTTTTTATAGAGAAACGATAGCGATCAACAACTCATTATCAGTAACCGTATTGATGTTATAGATACCAAGAGGTGGGCCATGACTATTAGCACTTTAGAGCCACGATTGACAGATGTTGGCGGCGTTCCTATCGCTCGATTGCTACCGAACAAAGGCAAACAACCCATCGGTGCTTGGTGCTTTTTGGATCATGCAGGTCCGGTCGAATTCGCGCCAGATGATTCAGGGGTACAAGTTGGACGTCATCCGCACACCAATCTACAGACCTTTAGTTGGATGATAGAGGGTGAGATATTACACAAAGATAGCCTAGGTAGTGAGCAAGTCATCACCAAACACCAAGTTAATGTCATGACGGCAGGTACTGGACTGACTCAAGGCATCAGTCACACAGAACAAAGTGTATTTTTGCATGATGATGTAGGCGCTGCTGACTCAAGCACAGCTACACGCAATATGAACATGGTACAGCTGTGGATAGCCCTACCTACTGACCAACAGATTGAACGCAGTTTCAATCATTATCCAGAGTTACCAACATGGACTGAAGATAATGTTGAGCTGATTCTGACCACAGGTAACTATACAGCTGCCTCAGGCGAGCACTATCAAGCGCCAACATTGCAGTACTCTAAGATGGTCGGTATCGATGTGCACTTCCTAGAAGATGGGGATGTGACACTGGATTTAGAAGCCAGCTTCGAGTACGGTGTTTTGGTTATTATTGGTGAGCTGGAGTCCGAAGGTAAGGTCTATCAAAAAAACCAGCTGTTACGTTTTCATCGTACAGATGTCGCCAATAGTACCAGCATAAGATTGGTAGCAAAAAAAGGCACACGTCTGATGTTTATTGGCGGTGAGCCTTTGAATAACAAGGTACTGCTGTGGTGGAATTTTGTCGCTGACAATAAAGAAGCGCTCAAGCAATCGATTAACGATTGGAACAATGGTCATGAACGCTTTGGTGAGATCGATTCTGATATGAACCGTCTTGTGGCGCCAGAATTGCCTGAAGGGTTCAAAGGATAACGTCACGAATGATAGTTTCCATCCAACGAACACTCATAATTTTTTTTGATAAAAACGACATATGGGTTTAATACCATTAAGCCTATAATAAAGAAAAAACGATAACTTATACCAACAACTATTAATATCAACAACGTGGAGCAACACTATGTCAGACCTAAAAACACTAAAACAGCTAGCAGAAAAACGCCGTTCAATTTACGCGCTTAGCGACCAGTTACCAGTATCTAATGATGAAGTTGTAAAAGTAGTTGAACATGCTATCTTGCATACACCATCATCGTTCAACTCACAGTCAACGCGTATTGTTGTATTGTTCGGTGATGACCATCATAAATTGTGGGACATGACTGAAGATGCATTGCGCGTAATCGTCGGTGACGAGGAAGCATTCAAATCTACCAAAGATAAAATTGCTGGTTTTAGAGCGGGTGCTGGTACGGTGTTGTTCTTTGAAGATCAGGCTGTCGTCAGAGGCATGCAAGAAGCGGCACCTTTGTATGCTGATAATTTTCCGATTTGGTCAACCCAGACCAATGCAATGCACCAGTACGTTATTTGGACGGCGCTTGCAAGTATTGAGGTTGGCGCAAACTTACAGCACTACAATCCAGTGATTGATCAGAAAGTTGCAAGCACTTGGAACATCGATGCAGACTGGGAGCTCAAAGCCCAGTTGGTATTTGGTAAAATCGAGCAGCCAGCAGGCGACAAAGCGTTCAAGCCAGTTGACGAGCGTCTAAAAGTTTTTGGTGCTTAAAATATAGGGCGTTATTGTTTTTACTTAAAAAACGTCCTAGATTAAGTACATATAAAAAAGCGCCACCTGATTGTCAGGTGGCGCTTTTTTTATTGATGATAAAGGTTAAAGACGGCGCAGCGATACTGAATGTTTGCAAAATTTGGTATTTGCGAAATTCATCCGCCAGAATAATAGCTATTTGCGCTGCATTAAACTATCGGCTACCCATGCTGGACCGATCATCAAGAATTGTAGATCTTTAAAGAATGAAGGTTTTTTCCCTTCGATTTTATGACCGATGAACTGCCCAATCCAAGCGACGATAAAGACAGCTGCCCATGCTTTAAATCCCCAAGGCATGGCTGCTATGACTGACAGACAGATCAGAATGAACATACCCATCGCTAAAAACAGCGGCGTCGATAAGCGCATATAGAACAGTAGCACTAAGGCGCTGAGCACCAAGGTGAACCAAACAGACATTGACATGCCCATACCTAACAGACTGACAAAAATCGTTGGTACACATAGCCAATGGATTTTCTTATTGACCAAGTTCTGATGACTGACAGAGTACTCACTAAGCCATTGCTCAAGCGTACGCTTAGACATTTTGGGTTGATGACGTGACATACTAACCTCCCTGTTAGTGATTGAAATAAAGGGCTGATATTTGTTACTCACTCAAATATCAATATGATGTTTGATATCAGTTGTAGCATTAATCGCGTGTATCTACCATTTTATCTCATAGACGGCACAGTCAAATTTGGACAGGTTGCTAATGTCATGTTGGCAACATTTGTCTCAATGTCTTATGTGTTTCCAAATCTTATGTGTCTTAAAGTCTCATACAGTTTTTTGTAGCTGATGTTATTAACCACGTTCGCTACGATGCCACTCGTACAGACCGACAAATGCATTGACCTGATAAACCATGGTTTGAATAGCAAAAATATAGTTACCAGACATGAGATTCACAATGAGCCAGACAAAGTTCACGATGATCCATAGCCACCAGTTAAACGAGTAACGCAAAATCATGGCAGCCTGTGCAGTAATAGACAACACAAATGCAATGACATTGATCCAAAAAAAGGAGATAAACCCTAAAAATTTACTGTTGTCATCTTCTACGACCGCATATCCATAGCTCGTTAGCAGATCATTGATAGTAGGGAATAGCGCAAGACCAATGATGATAAAAGTTGCAGTGATCAACCAAACCGCTTTGCTCGCTGACTTGGGGATCATATCGCCATCAGGATCCGTGTGCTTGGACCAATAAAAGATGCCGTATACGTGGGTAAAAAAGTTAAAAAGTGGTGCCAGCATCAAGCCCACTGCGCCAGACGTTGCCTGTACGATAACCTCACCTGCGGTTGCCCCCATCCCAAAACCATTGCCCATGACATTTTTGCGAAATGATAGTGAGACCACACAAACCAAGCCAATAAATGAGACAGCCAAATAAAACCAATCGAGCGTGGTATGGTCTGTTGTGAGCCAAAACCCTGCGGACAAGGCAATGACCCCGCAAATAAACCAGATGACAATCCATTGCATTGCCCATTTTCCGGTAATGTTGTCCAATAGTTGAATACGCATAATTTTTTCCTCTAAAATAAATACTGATATCAATATGTTGCTAACTGTCATGCGCTAGCTGAATAACATGCGCTCGTAAATAAATTATTATAAATATACTCTGAATTTTTTATGGCTTTTTGCCGTAGACATGTTGATCGATGAACAATAACGCTTGTTGATAACGAGCATCATAATCAGGTTGGTCTATCATATGCGGCGCTATATCGTGACGCGCAAAAATATCTACCAGACGCTGCTCAAACCGTCCACGTGCCTCAGGTGTACCCAAAGAGCGCATGCCGTCATCGATCCATGGCGTATTGTTATCCAGCATAATAGTGAGGTCTACACGAAACTCATCAATACAGGCAGCCACAAAAGGGTGGGTGCGACCCTCGTACTCTTCACAAAATGCCTGCGTGGTCACAAAGTCAGTATCAACGATGGTGACAGGCGCAGTCGCATGGGCTTTGGCCTCTCGTATCGCTTGCGCATGGTCGAGAGAGATAGGGCCATAATCGCTATATTGCAGTCCAACCTCACTACCACCCAAGTCTGTGCCGACATACAAACGACCCATCTCCAGTGCAAAGCTGGCACCGTAATAATTAGCCAGCTTATGTACCAGTGTCGTCTTACCTGAACTTTCACCACCAACGATAGCGACGGTCTTGGTATAGTTAGCGCGGGCCTCTGGATGAATCGCTGACCAGTGAGTGACTGGATCACGAGCAATCGCATACGAGTCAAACTCAGGCTGTAGCGCTGTCGTGACCACTTGCAAAATCAACTGCTCTTGTACATCACTCTGCGTTAGCGGGTGGTTATCAGCCATAAATAATGCTGTCTCTGCAGGTAGTGCTAGTGCGTCCATCAAACGCTGCAGTTTGGCATTACTAGTAGCCACGTCAATATTGATATCTTCATTGTTATCATAGAGGTGCTCGTGAAGAGGTAACTCTATCTCATGAGTCGTATGAATATGAATAAATGGCAGATCTGCACAGGCCATCTGTAGCCAGCGCGCTTTGTCTTGCAACGTAATAGCAAAATCTGGATGCGGTGAGGGATGCGTCATAATGACAATGTGTAAGGTTTTTGCCTGTCCTGCTGCTTCTAATATGCTACGCATTTGCCCCAAATGCAGCGGTTCAAAATGCCCAATCATCAATCCCGTATCGTACATGGTCGTCCTTATTTTTATTTTATCTTTATAGTCTGTCTCAGTTTTTATGATGAGTTTTCTAAAATCTGAGTTGTCCATCAGCATGGTATAAAGGTTTGAGTGGATTTGCAGGTAGGTTATTGTAACTCTGACCTATATCTGACTTTTTCGCACATTATTCTATCTTCAGCTGGCTATTTTGAACGGATAGTTTATTGAATTTATCAATGGCAAATTGGGCGTGGCTTACCGGTAATTTATTGATAACTGGTTGGGCAGATGAAGATTTTTTGATAGCTTCTGATGATTATTTTCGTTATTAAATTACTGTTTATCTCTTTGATTAAATTAAAAAATAATAAGAATTGGAAGGTGTTGTTGTAAGGATTAAGCAACAAAGGTAATTTTGAAACATTTTGAAATAACTATTTAAAATCAGGGGTTTGCGCGCAGTTATGACAGATTAGGGTAAGCTTAGGTATCATAAACTCACAAAGTACGTCTACAGCGTCAACAGATAAATACTAAAGAGTTGATATACTTATTCATAAGTTAGCAACACAAAGTTTTTTTGACATATAGAAAAAAGCAAAAAAAGAATAAATATATAAAAACAAACATTAGAGAGGTATTTAGTTTGGCTAAGTTAGCAAAGTTACATCGCTCACAAAACAATCGTATGATAGCGGGCGTAATGGGCGGGATCGCAGAGTATGTTGGTTGGTCGCCAACGTGGGTTAGATTACTTTTTGTGATTATCTCATCGTTGAGTGCAGCAGTACCTGGTATCTTGATTTACATCATACTGTGGATAATCATGCCAAAAGCCAATAGTGGGTCTTATCAGTGATTACGCTTTGATAAGTTTTGAAATTAGAATTTAAAAGCGCTAAGTTAAAGAGCTAAGTTGTAAACGCAGTTAAAAGAACAGCAGTACCTTAAAAATAAAAAGCCTGAATAATCAGGATGCCCAAGATACAATTTTCCTCCTGCCCGAATGCTCACGCATTTGGGTATTTTTTTGTCTATCTTAACCATATCTCTCACCACATCTTTTAATGATGATTTGCCTTTCATGATTATTCGACCAAAAACAGTCGTATAGCGACGTGTTTGTGTTCACAATGCAAATTTAGTTGACGTAAATATGGATAAAATAGTCAATTTTTAGTAAGGTGAGCAGGCAAATAGAGTCGTTGCCAAAATGCGTGGCGAGTGCTATCAGAGATTTAGTTAATAATACTCATTTCACAGTGGCTTTACTATGAATACCCAAACTATGACATCCGAAGCGACAACCCCAATGACACAAGATAAAAACTCTCAACCGATGACCTTTCAAGACTTAATCCTAACCCTACAGAATTATTGGGCTGACAAGGGCTGCGTTATATTGCAGCCTTATGATATGGAAGTCGGCGCAGGCACCTTTCATACGGCAACTTTTTTGCGCTCGTTAGGTCCTGAGCGTTGGAACGCAGCTTATGTACAGCCATCACGTCGTCCTACCGATGGGCGCTATGGTGACAACCCAAACCGCTTGCAGCATTATTATCAGTTTCAGGTGGTGCTAAAGCCAAATCCACCTAACATTCAAGAGCTATATTTAGACTCACTACGTGCCATTGGTATTGACCCGTTGGTGCACGATGTGCGTTTTGTGGAAGACAACTGGGAATCACCGACGCTAGGCGCTTGGGGCTTGGGCTGGGAGATTTGGCTAAACGGTATGGAAGTGACGCAGTTCACGTACTTCCAGCAAGTTGGCGGTATTGAATGCTTCCCAGTGACAGGTGAGATTACCTATGGTCTTGAGCGTCTAGCTATGTATGTGCAAGGCGTTGATAGCGTTTATGATTTGGTATGGGCAGATGGTGAGTTTGGCCGCGTCACTTATGGTGATGTGTTCCATCAAAACGAAGTTGAGCAGTCGACCTACAACTTTGAGCATGCTGATGTGCCAATGATGGGCGAGATGTTTGACTTTTATGAGCAGCAAGCCGACAAGTTAGTCGAAGCTGGCTTGCCATTGCCTGCTTACGAGATGGTATTAAAAGCCTCTCATGCCTTTAATTTGCTGGATGCACGCGGTGCGATTTCAGTCACTGAACGTCAGCGCTTTATTCTGCGTGTGCGTACCCTTGCGCGCAAAGTTGCCATCGGTTATGTCGAAGCTCGTGCCAAATTGGGTTTCCCATTGGCAGATGAAGCACACCGTGCCGAAGCACTTGAGAAGTATCTACCAAAAGAAGTAGCAGACACTGACAACAATCAATCTACTAATAAAAAATAGGAGCATCCCATGAGTACTATTCTATTTGAACTGGGGTGTGAAGAGCTACCTCCAAAAAGCCTAAAGCCATTACGTGATGCCTTACAAGCCAGTGTCACCCAGCAGCTGACTGACGCTGATATCAGCTTTGACAGCATCAAAGCCTTTGCCGCGCCGCGCCGTTTAGCGATTCAAATCGAGGGCATTAGCGACAAGCAGCCTGATCGTACTGAGCAAAAACGCGGACCAGCAATCAAAGCCGCTTTTGATGCAGAGGGTAATCCAACGCGTGCGGCCATGGGTTTTGCCAAAGGTCTAGGTATTGACGCCAGCGAGCTTACGACGATTAATACCGATAAAGGTGACTATGTCGGCTTTGAGCAAACAATCACTGGTCAAGCAACTACGGAGCTACTGCCAGCTATTTTTCAGACCGCATTAGATAGCCTACCGATAGCCAAGCGTATGCGCTCAGGTAGCAGCCGCAATGAGTTTGTCCGTCCCGTACAATGGGCAGTATTGATGCAGGATGCTGCTGTTATTGATGCGACTATTCAAGGGCACCAAACAGGCTCGCAAACTCGTGGCCACCGTTTCCACAGCCCTGACTATCATAACATCGCTCATGCCAATGACTATGAGCAATTGCTAGACAGTCTAAAGGTCGTGGTAGATTTTGATAAACGCCAAATGCTGATCAACAACCAAGTCAAAGCATTGGCAGGTGAGGTCAATGCGGACGCTATCGTACCGCAGGACTTGCTGGACGAAGTGACTGCATTGGTTGATTTTCCCATTGCACTAAGAGCGAGCTTTGAAGCGCGTTTTTTACAAGTGCCGCAAGAAGCGCTTATCTCGACTATGCAGGCCGATCAAAAGTATTTTTGCTTGACCGACAAAGCAGGTAAGCTGCAGCCGTACTTTATCTTTATCACCAACATTGAATCAAAAGATCCTAACCAGATTATTGAAGGTAATGAAAAAGTTGTGCGTCCACGTTTGGCTGATGCTGAGTTTTTCTTCTTACAAGATCAAAAGCAGCCATTGTTTGCGCTTACAGAAAGTCTGAAAACGCGCGTCTTCCAAGACAAGCTGGGTACGATCTGGGAGAAATCTGAGCGTATTGCTAAGCTTGCAGCATTTGTCGCCACACTGATGCAACAGCAAGGTCACGATATCAATGTCGATGACACTGTACGTGCTGGTATCTTGTCCAAAGCAGATTTGGCCAGCTCACTCGTTGGTGAGTATCCTGAATTGCAAGGTATCGCGGGCACGTATTATGCGCGTTTAAACGAAGAGCCTGAAGCAGTTGCGGCAAGCTTAGAAGAGCAATACCTGCCTAAGTTTAGTGGTGATGTGCTGCCGCAAACACCAATTGGTATTTGCTTAGCATTGGCTGATCGCTTAGATACATTGGTTGGTATTTTTGCCATTGACCAAGCACCAACGGGCTCAAAAGATCCGTTTAGCTTACGTCGTTCTGCCATTGGTATTTTGCGTATTTTGATTGAAAAGCAGTTGCCTATTAATTTGGTAGCGCTCGTTGAGCAGGCGATTAAAGGCTATAGTAATGCCGAGGGCAGCAAGATTGCTAAGATGGGCGATACCTTTACTCAGGTTATGGCGTTCTTGAACTCGCGCTATCGTGCGATGTATACAGAGCAAGGCGTCAGCGTTGATACGATTCAGGCAGTGCAAGCGATTAATCCGCATATGCCGCTCGATTTTGATCAGCGTATCCGTGCCGTACAAGCATTTGGCGAGTTGTCGCAGGCGTCGATGTTGGCTGACTCTAATAAGCGGGTAGCCAACATATTGGCCAAGTCAGAAACCAGTGTTGCTGACACGGTTGATGAAGCGCTACTGTCTGAGCCTGCTGAGCAAAATCTATATGCAAATGTGAAGCAAGCACAGACGAGGGTACAACCGTTGCTTGAGCAAGCAGACTACACCCAAGTATTGCAGACATTAGCGAGCTTAGATAAGCCACTGACACAGTTCTTTGATAATGTCATGGTCAATAGCGACGATGCGGCATTGAAGAATAACCGCTTGGCACTATTAAAGCAGGTTCGCGCTCTGTTCTTGACCGTAGCTGATATCAGTGAGCTACAGCTGTAGCGGTCAATCTTTAATCGTAGATTTTGATAAAAACTGGCTCAATGTGGCCAGTTTTTTGTGGTTATGGACCAGCGTCATTTTCTATTGTCATGGGTTGTTACCTACGGTCAATGGTAATTAAACGGTAAAGGCATTGTGCCATTACCATTATTGACGGTAAAATTTACGTTATCAAAGCGTATGAAACAGTCATTAGCGTAGCCAGTTTTTGTACAGCTATTAGCTTGGTTGCTTTTGATAGCCATCACGCTTATCCGTAATCAAAGGAGCACAGCCGTGTTTGCCGTTATTATTGTCATTCTCATTATCTGGGCTTCAATGTGGGCTTTTTATAAGTTTATGTACCCACGAGCACCCAGAAGCATGATGCCACAAGAAGGAGATATCACCACACCGCGACAGTGCAATTTTTGCGGTCATAGTTTGGCTGAATATCGCGGCGTACTTGAAACTAAGCCTAGCTTAGGAACAACTAGCGATGGTAATACAGCAGCTGATATTACAGGCAGTCAGGAGTTGTTCTTTTGCAATTATGAGCATCAAGCGGATTTTCATGCGGGCAAAACCTATCAGCCTTACTCATAATTAGGGTCATGACAGAGCAATGCTTGGTTGCTTGGTCGCATAAAAAAGCGCTTAGTCGTCATGACCTAAGCGCTACTATACATTACCTATCAGTTTATAAAATCGAGTGTGCATCTTTCATGATTTTATTTAGCAATGCTTGTGATTGTTTCTCGTGTTGCAGGCGATCTTCATCACTTCTCTGATTGGCATGGATTTTTTCGTATAAGTTTAAGCAGCACAGTACCAGTATGCTTTCTTGACTCAAGCTTGGCGCTTCTCTTTTTAGGTCAAGTGCATAGTTGTTTATATAAGAAACCGCTGATAGTAGCTCTTCTTGCTCATGTACAGGACAAAAAATAGGGTAGGTAACCCCTGCAATCGCAATATCTACTTTTTTGATTTGTGGTTCAGGTGTATTCGTTGTCTTGGTATTGGCTTTCGCTACTGTACTTGATGCGGTGGTTCCTGCTTGAGCTGATTTTTGGGCTGGCAATCCTTTGCTTGGTGCTTGAGAGTGCGGTGTTGGGTTGTTTTTTGGCTGCTTTTCTATCGATTTGCTTTGGTCATCGGTCATGATAAATCCTACAATGTCTGGTCAGTGAAATGAGTGATGTGAGATATAACAAGTGGCAGTTTGACAAACAGTATCTCTTTGCATGCTACCTCTACTAGAGGGTGAATTAGCCTTCTGCCTGATCGATACGAGTTAGGCGTTGTAATACCACTTGCGTGCGCTCAGCTGCCAGCTGATTTTTCTTTTGCAGCTCACTGTTTTGATGTTTGATATCGCTGTACTGCTGCTTTAGTTCATTATTATGTTTTTGCAGCTCGCTGTTTTGTTGTTGTAGTTGGCTGATCTGTTTTTGCAGCTTGTCTTGTTCTTCACCGATCATATGATGCGCTTCAGCGAGACTTTGATAGCGTTTGTCGAGATCATTCAGTTGTTTTTTGGCTCCATCACGTTCGCTATGGCTACTATCAAGCTGAGTCTTTAGGGCGGTGACTTCTTTTGCATCAGTAACAGGGTTTTGTTTTAGGCTGCTAAGTTCAGCACTGACAAGCTGATACTGTTTTTTGATGTCGAGTACCATTTTTTCTAATATTCTAAGTTGATCATACATAGTCAGTTTTTATCCTTAACAAGTAAGCGTGAATGAATTTTGTTCGCTGCATTTAATAATGCCATAGGTGACCGCATAATATCTATATCAACAAAGTAATTACAAGCACGAGATTTGGTCTTTTTACTTTTATTTACCGGTAATCTGTCCCTGACATTTTATCGAGTTTCTTTTTATTTTATGAGTCATACTCAATTACTAGGACATCTGTTATGAATGATAATATCTCTGGCTGGAATATTTGGCTAACGGCTTTTGATGACTGGACTGATGTGTCCATCAGCGAAGTGCATGGCTTGATGACAGGGCTTATGACCGCTTGTAATGCACCTGATGAAGCCACTTGGGCAAAGGTGTTCGAAGAGCTGAGCTTTGCACCACTACCAGAGGCTGCATTGACCTTATTGGCAGAAGAAGCAGAGGACACCGTGTTTCAGTTAAAAGACAAAGATGATGCCTATGCGTACATGCCGCTTATCCCTGATGATGAACATGATTTGTACGAGCGCGTGATGGCATTGAAACAGTGGTCGAACGGGTTTATGACCGGTTTTGGTATTACCGATTGTGGTTTGACCAGTGAAGAGAACGAGATGCTCTCAGATTTGGCTAAGATTGGGGCGATTCGTTTAGAGGAAGACGAAGACTTCGAAGGTGGGGAAGAGTCTTATCTTTATATCTACGAGTTTGCCCGTATGGTGCCAGTGAGTTTTGCGACGCGTAAACGCAAGCATGTGAAAGACATTGCGTTGATTGCTGGACTGTCTATCGATGCTAAAACCACCAAAGAGCTACAAGCAGAAGGCAAGTTACCAAAACCAATGCCGCCAGTGGTGGATGTGATGAATCATAACAATCCATCATAAGACGAATCTGATCAATCATAGTTTGTGAGAATTAGTTTTTAAGAAGTAGTTTGTGAGAAATAGCTCTTAAAAATCGTAATAAGGATATTTTATGATCCAAGATACTAATGTCAATGCTAGCAATGACGAACAGTTAAGCCATGCTACACACCCGAGTAATAGCCTTGATTGGCTAACGCGCTTGATCGCCTTTGACACGGTCAGTCGACATTCCAACTTAGCATTGATTGAAGACGTGCAAGCGTACTGTGAGCAGTTGGGTTTGGCGGTGGATTTGACCTTTAACGAGGCAAAAACCAAGGCTAACTTGTTTGTGACCGTACCCGCTGGCGAAAATGCTGACCAAGTAAACAATGGTCTTGTGCTGTCTGGTCACACTGATGTGGTGCCAGTCGATGGTCAAAACTGGACATCAGAGCCATTTACCGCGACGATACGTGGTGACAAACTATACGGACGCGGTGCGTGTGATATGAAAGGCTTTATCGCTTGTGCGCTGACGATATTGCCACAAGCCGTGCAGTTATCGAATAGTGGTCAGTTGCGACGTCCGTTGCATTTGGCACTGTCGTTCGATGAAGAGGTAGGCTGCTTGGGCGCACCATTGATTTTGGCAGACTTAAAAGCGCGTGGCATCACGCCTAATTACTGTATCGTCGGTGAACCCACCAATATGGCGATGGTGGTCGCACATAAAGGTATTGCGGTTTATCGTTGCCGTGTCCATGGCAAATCAGCGCATTCGTCTTTGATTGCTCAAGGGGTCAATGCAATCAGCTATGCTAGCAAATTGGTAGGCTATGTCGATACGCTAGCTGAAGAGCTGAGCGCTCGTAACGACGCTTTGGAAGACGGGGATGCATTGTTTACCGTGCCTTATTCTACCTTATCAGTAGGGACTATACACGGCGGCACAGCTACCAATATTGTACCCAATCTGTGCGAGTTCACTTTTGACTATCGTAATCTGCCGCACATGACGCAAGACGATATATTGGTACCGATTCAAGCAAAAGTCGCTGAGCTAAATGCCCAAATGCAAGCACGTGCGCCTGAGACGGGCATTGAGCTCATGCAAGAAGAAAGCGTCCCTGCCATGACCGATAGCGATAGCGCTGAGTTACAATCGTTAATCGCTGCGCTGACAGGGGATGACGAGCGTCATAAAGTCGCCTATGCCACAGAAGGCGGTCAGTTTACCAATGCAGGTATTCCAACGATTATCTGTGGTCCTGGTAGTATTGAACAAGCGCATAAAGCAGATGAATATGTCGAACTCATCGAAATCGAACGCTGTGATGCTTTTTTGCAAAAACTACTAACGAGCTGCACAAGTAAATAATAAACATATGTATATAATATGAGCAAGTACAAATAATACCGCCTAGATGGCGGTATTTATTTTTTGGCAGTGTAGCGGATCGCATCAGAGCCGCTGATATATAAACAGTAGAGGTGGGTTGATGTCTTGGCATCTGTTTGCAGTATTTTTCGCAAGTACGTTTTTGATTTCCGCGACGCCAGGTCCCAATATGTTACTGGCGTTTCAGTATGGCATGAACTATGGCGTCAAACGAACCTTATGGACGCTGGCAGGTCTGAGCCTTGGCTTGTTTGTATTACTGCTATCGACACTGCTTGGATTGGATGTAATCAGTCGTCAGTCACCGTGGCTACTGACAATCATTAAAGCCGTAGGTGCAGTATACTTAATCTATTTGGGTATCAGCTCTTGGCGCGATGCTGGCGACAGTAGCTTGATGAGCGATGCCAAAGAGTTGAGTGCGGAGGTAGAGGCCGACTATGCTGACTATGCTACCTCGGAAGGTAGGGTTGATGTGCCAAAGCCGCGTTCGCTCTCTAGTGCTGCTACTAGAATAGCGCCGAGCAACACGACCTTGTTTCGTACTGGCGTTTGGGTATCACTATCTAATCCGAAAGCTATTTTATTCTTTGCTGCTTTTTTTCCTAAATTTATCAATTTCAGTGCGCCACTATGGCCACAATATGTCCTATTGACCATCGGCTTGTTTTTGAGTGAAACGATTTGGCAGATTGTATATACGCTAGGTGGCAAAAAGCTGGCAAGTTGGCTCGATGTTGGTAATCGCTTAGCTTGGCTCAATCGTGGTTGCGGAGTAATATTTATCATTATTGCAGCTGCTTTATTAGCTGAAGTTATAAATAGTTTTATGGTGTAAAAAATATCGATAATCTGATTCTAAAATGCCGCTGTGAGACCAAACAGCAATTGCGTCAGACGGACTGGCTATCAAAATAACGCTGGCTGACATCCACGCACAAAAAAGCCGTTCGCTATTATAGTGAACGGCTTTTTTATTCTTGCTCAAACTTATAACTTAACCATTGTTACCTTAACCACTAAGCCAATACTTCGATTAGCTCACCTTTCACCATGTGCGGGCTGACGAAATCAGTAATACGTACGCTGACGAGTTTACCCAACATCTCATTCATTTTCTCAACATCATGAGGGAACATGACGGTACGAGTATTATCTGCCGTACCGATTAAGCAATCAGGATGACGGTTGGCGACTTGTTCAACCAAGACGCGAGTCGTAGTGCCGACCATTTCATGAGTTTTGGCAAGCGTTGAGTCAATGATGACTTTCTGGAATTCAGCCAAGCGAGCTTTCTTGGTGGTGAAGCTTACATCATCTGGCAACTCAGCGGCTGGCGTGCCTGGACGTTTAGAGTAGATAAAGCTATAAGAGTGATCGAAGTTCAACTCTTTTGCCAAGTTCAATGTATCTTGGAAGTCTTGTTCGGTCTCACCTGGGAAGCCAATAATAAAGTCACTCGATAAATGAATATCTGGACGAATGGCTTTTAGCTTATTAATCTGGTTAATATAAACATCGATTGTATGGTTACGCTTCATCGCTGCCAAGATAGCGTTTGAGCCACTCTGAACCGGTAAATGTAAGTGTGAAACCAGCTCTGGCAATTGTGCGTAGGCATCGATGATGTCATCAGTGAACTCTAGCGGATGGCTAGTCGTATAGCGAATACGCTCGACACCATCGACATGCGAGACATAGTGCAACAGCTCAGCGAAACGGCAAATGCTGCCATCGTCTTTTTCGCCACGATAGCCGTTGACGTTTTGACCCAACAGGTTGATTTCACGGATACCTTGAGCGGCAAGGCTGTCAATCTCTGCCAATACGTCATCAAGTGGACGGGATAACTCTTCGCCGCGGGTATAAGGTACCACGCAAAATGAGCAATATTTTGAGCAGCCTTCCATGATAGAGACAAATGCTTTGTAGCCTTCTACTCTTGGCTCTGGTAAGAAATCAAATTTTTCGATGCTAGGGAATGACACATCAATCGTACCGATACGGTTTTTAGGCGCGATTTCACGCTGTTCGTTTGATTGATCGTATAGCTCTGGCAGGCGATGCAAGGTTTGCGGGCCAAACACCATATCGACATAAGGCGCGCGCTTTTGAATGTTATCGCCTTCTTGTGAGGCTACGCAGCCACCGACGCCAATGACAAGGTCAGGACGTTTTTCTTTTAGCTTGCGCCAGCGGCCGAGTTCTGAAAAGACTTTTTCTTGCGCTTTTTCGCGAATAGAGCAGGTATTCATCAGTAGTACATCGGCCTCATCGATATTATGAGTGACTTCCATACCATGCGAGTCACCCAATACATCTAGCATTTTGCCAGAGTCATAGACATTCATCTGGCAGCCTTGGGTGGTGACAAAGACTTTTTTGGTCGTTGATTTTTCGACAGGTGCTTGGGCTGAACTTTGTTCTTTGAGTGCGGTGACAGCACGTGCAGTGACAGTCGTCTCAGCAACAGCATCGTCATCGATGCGGGGATTGAATACAGTAACACTCATAAGGATAAGTCCATGATTGACCAAAAATATAGCGGAGTAGCCGATTAACAGGTGGCGTATTTTATCACAACCTGGTGCCAATGTGAAAAATTAGCATCGACTATCAGCCGTCAATAAGACAAATAATTCATAGTAGTATCAATTATTTACTACTATTAGTGGGGTTTTTTACCGAAATAAATACTCTTCATCACTTCTATGTTACACCGTGCTGTCCTATTTATTAACAAAAGGTAAAGGAGATAGTTGAAAGCACAATGAGTATAGTATGATGACTGCTATACCCTTGGCGGTACTTAGCGAACCGTTATTCAAATACTCGTAGAGAGACAATAAAGAGAGTCAGTATGACAAAGTTGCGTGTTGCGCATAGCATCAAGGATGAAGAATCTACCAGTCAAAAGCAGATGTCAAAACGACTTACAGTGGGGACGTTACGCATGAGTGCACTCAGCGTGGCGACCGCAGTGAGCGCGCTTGGTGTATCGCAAGTTGCCTGCGCGGAGCTGACGTGGGGTGATAACGAGAGTTACCAACAAGAAAGTAACTACCAGCAAAATTATCAGCAAGACACCAGTATTGATTCATTTATGGGTGCTGCAATTGCTGCAGACCGTGGTGACGTGAGTGAGCTCTATAACTATGAGCAAGTCATGAGCGGTGGTTTGTTTGCCATGTATCCTACTTACTGGCGTATGAATTTAGACTTGAACTCACAAAGCTCAGCGGCCGTTTCACAGTTTGTGCGTCAGTATCCAGACACGGTGATGGCGGAAAAACTAGTGGCTGACTATGCTGAAACTAAGGCTGGTTCTAATGATTATGCCTCGGTCAGACAAGTTGCCAATCTCATTACCAATGCTGATGCTAGCGAGCGCTGTGCGGTTGCACTTGGGTTCAACAATGGCGGTGACACCATGCGCGCTATGGCAGCCAAGTCTGATGTCTGGCTGACTACCAAAAAGCAGCCTGCGTTGTGCGATCAGTTAGCGATGGAGATGAATAATAATGCGCTGATTAGCAATCAGGATCGCGCCTCTCGTCTCAAGCGTATGCTACGCACTGGCAAAACAGGCGATATCATGGCATTGTCCTCACGCCTAGGTACTCCGATTGCTTATTCTGCGCTGAGCGAAATTCAGCTCAATCCATCATCATTTTTTAGTCGATTTGGCCGTGAACCTGCCAGCCAGACCAATCAATACCTGTATTTATACGCAATCGGCCGAGTCGCTGACAAGTCTTATCGCGAGGCGGCGATCCAGTTAGAGTTTGATATTAGACAAGACAATCAGCGCTCAGTCAGACTATTAAACGACGAAACCCGCCGCTATGCGTATCGTACGCTTGGCGTCAAGCGCATGAACCACAATACAGATGATGGCTTTAATGCTGAAGCAGTGGAGTGGTTTCGCAATAGCTTAGACAATGATTTTAACTTTGAAGAAGCAGAAGATTATGCCATGGCGGCGATTCGTTTCGGTCGCTGGGATGACGTCGTAGAAGCCATCTCAAAAATGGATGGAGAGACTCAGAAAGAGGCGCAGTGGCAGTATTGGCTGGCTCGTGCTTATGAGCAATCAAGCGATAGTAGCAAGCGTAATACTGCCAAAAAAATGTATCAAAATATCGCAAAAAGTAATGATTACTATGGCCTAATGGCAAAAGATAGAATCGGTCAACGTTTCGATGCTAGCCGTCTCGGTGGTAGCAATTTGCCTAATGTCAGTACCGCTGACCGCGCTCGTGTCATGCAAGATGGTAATTTTGCTCGAGCTTTTGCCTTATACAATTCTGATGCTAGCCGAGGGTATGCCAACCGCGAATGGAACTGGGCAGTAAAACAAGCGCGTGATAAGCGTGATGACAACTTAATCATAGCTGCTGCTCGTCAGGCTTATGATATGGGCTGGCTCGATCGAGCGATCTATGCGGTGGATAATACCGATAGAGTCAATAGCTTAGCGCTTTCGCATCCAATGCCGCATCAGAGTGCAGTGGTACGTTATAGCGAGTCAGCGGGCATTGATCCAGCGTGGGCTTATGGCATCATGCGCCAAGAGAGTCGCTTTGTGACCTCTGCGCGCTCAAACGTAGGCGCGAGTGGACTGATGCAAGTCATGCCTGATACCGCAAAATATATCGCTCGTAACCTAGGCGAGACGTATAGTGCGAGCCGTGCCAATAGCGGTGATACCAATATCCGCTATGGTACGTGGTATATGGGTGATATCTTAGGCAAGCTAAACTATCAGCCAGTATTGGCAACCGTAGGCTACAATGCTGGTCCCAATAACGCCAAACGCTGGCAGCCAGTTTATGGTTCGCTGGCCGCAGATCAGTATGTAGAGTCGATTGCATTTCCTGAGACACGTAACTATGTCAAACACGTGATGGAAAACGCCACTATTTATAGCAGTCTGTTGGGTCGTGGGCAGCCAATTAGTCAGCGTATGGGTACAGTGCCTGCTTCATTTTAGCCAGTGATGTTATAAACAATAAACCACTAATAATTTTTTGTTAGTGGTTTATTTTTGTACACTAGATTGTTTGACCAGTGATCAATGACTTTATAGACCGTTATTTTATATGTAGTCGTTTATCAGTTGTTTCATACATAGTCATCTGATAAATACCTGTCTGATCAGTACGCAATTCTTGACGAAGGCGACAACGTTTACGTTTCTGCTATAGATTAAAAAAGACGTTTTGTTAACATTACTTTAGTTAGTGTCCATATTTTTTCAGCCTTACTCTGAAGTTGTGCTATGTTTAATGTTTTGGACACGGTGATTCGAGTAGCATTCTATGTTTTACCACTGCTAATTACCTTTAGTCTTATGATCAAAAAATTTTTCAAACTGTCCGTATCGTCGAAAGCTAACTATTCATTACCGACTCAAGCGCAGCCGTTATTACATATGAGAGAACAACCAAACGCAAAAGTTAAAACATCCAATTCCTTAGAGCAGTTTCGTACGAATTTGATAGGCAGGCAACACATGAATAACATCAATACGACTGCGAGCTTCGGTGCCTTGTTACTTATACAAGGCCTCATGCTGATGCCAGCACATGCTGCTAGCACTAATAAAACAGGTCAGCGCGTATTGATGATCGAGATGACACCTGCATTATGCAGTATGCAGCCGACCAGAGCTCGCATGCGCCAGTGTCTAGAAGGGTATTCATTGACAGTGTCAGGTTTAGACATGGGATACGGCGAGCGTTGTGGACGCGGTAGTGAGCCGCGATTAACGCCTCTACAACTAAAAGTCGTCAACCGTATCATGCCTGACACAACAGTACGCAGCCAAACGTGGCAGCGTTACGGCGCGTGTAGTCCACTCAGTGCGAGCAGTTACTTTCGCCAAATCACCAACTATGCAGGCGGGTTAAAGTTACCCAATGAGCTAAATACGGGTAACAGCTATACGGTTTCTAAATCACGGTTTATCAGTCAAATGACACGTCTGAACAGTGGCATGTCATCGAGTAGCGTTGATCTTATCTGCCAAGAAGGCAGTCGCCGTCAGTCAATCCTGACTGATATACATGTCTGTTATGAAGGTAGCCGTTTTGACTCTTGTCAAAATGTTGTAGATAATTGCGGTAGCCAATTTATCATTTCAGGGGGCAGATAGGCTTTTATTTAACTATTTTTTAGATAGTCTACCGTTCTTTTTCTACATCCTTTTCGGTACTGTTTTTAATAAAATCTGAGTAAACTTGTCCGTATTACATTGTCATTTTTATACTCTTATTTACTCGTCTCATAGCAATAAAACATACTATGGACCGTATCTAAAAATTATACAGCCCTTTATTTATAGGCTCTGAGCTTATAGATATTCTTTTCGTATAAAATGTAACAATATAGTCCCTGATGGGTCTATGACTGTATCTAGACGGTCGCTGTGATGAAGTGCTACACTAGCTCTCGGTTTATGTATGCTGCAATGCGGCAAACAAGTCGATATCTATAATGATAATCATCAATTAAAACTATGCATTATCCAATCATCAATTAGGGAGTATTCAATGTCAATGAAACAGCCTTTACGTGTTGCCGTCACTGGTGCCGCTGGTAATATCAGCTACGCGATGCTATTTCGTATTGCATCTGGCGAGATGCTAGGTAAAGATCAGCCAGTTATTTTGCAATTGCTTGAAATCACACCAGCGCTTGATGCCCTAAAGGGTGTGGTCATGGAACTAGAAGACTGCGCATTCCCATTGTTGGCTGGTATTGTCCAAACTGATGATGCAAATGTGGCATTCAAAGATGCTGACTACGCGTTACTCGTCGGTGCCCGTCCACGTGGCCCAGGTATGGAGCGTAAGGACTTACTAGAAGCCAACGCTGCGATTTTCTCAGCACAAGGCAAAGCATTAAACGAAGTCGCTAGCCGTGATGTAAAAGTATTGGTCGTCGGTAACC
Source organism: Psychrobacter sp. PP-21 (assembly GCF_033790785.1). NCBI lineage: Bacteria > Pseudomonadati > Pseudomonadota > Gammaproteobacteria > Moraxellales > Moraxellaceae > Psychrobacter > Psychrobacter sp. PP-21. Next base: position 27,051 of record NZ_JAMYEB010000007.1, read on the forward strand.
CTGCCAACACCAACGCGCTAATCGCTCAGCGTAACGCACCAGACCTAGATCCACGTAACTTTACTGCCATGACTCGCCTAGATCACAACCGTGCGATGGCACAGCTGGCTGAAAAGACAGACAGCACTGTCAATGACATCAAAAACATGACCATCTGGGGCAACCACTCATCGACCCAGTATCCAGACCTAACGGCTGCGACTGTCAATGGCAAACCAGCGCTAGAGTTGGTTGATCGTGATTGGTACGAAAACACGTATATCCCAGAAGTACAGCAGCGCGGCGCGGCTATCATTAAAGCTCGCGGCGCCTCGTCTGCAGCTTCCGCTGCCAACGCTGCTATCGCCCATATGCGCACGTGGGCACTCGGTACTGATGAGAATGATTGGGTATCTATGGGTGTTTACTCAAACGGTGAATATGGTATCGCTGAAGGCCTTATCTACTCATTCCCTTGTACTTGTACTAACGGCGATTGGTCTATCGTAGACGGCGTTGATGTATCATCAGATTTCTCTAAAGAGAAAATGGCTGCCACTGAGCAAGAGCTTAGCGAAGAGCGTGATGCAGTAGCACATCTACTACCATAAGGTGTAGCCTTTATATTGCTAGCTCAAGCTAGGTGATAAGTAGAAAGAACATAAAAAAGCCCTCTTAGATATGAGGGCTTTTTTTGTGCTTGTGATATTAAGCCAAATGGCAATAGGATAAGTGCGAGTAACCTCATCTACAATTTCAAATGGCCATGTGCCGATTACCGTTAATACAATTGATAACGTTAGATAAACGTGGATTAACAGCTATTAGAATAAAGCTTGCTACAATAAACGTGTTAATTTGAATAATAACTATGATTTTACACGTGCCATTTAAGGAGAAAAGTATGTTGGGTGAACCAGAATATAATATGAATGAGCTATTTGCTCAGTTAGGTTTAGAGAGCTCTGATGAAGCGATTGATAAGTTTATCGAAGATAATCAATTAGCAAAAGAAGAAAAGTTAACAGAATCTGATATTTGGAATGACAACCAACGCATGTTTTTGCAAGAAGAATGGAGCAAAGATGCGGTATGGGTAGAGACAATTGATGAATTGAATGTTCGTCTGCACCCTGATGCTTAATAACGCATAGAATCAATATAAAGAACCCCACGATACTGATAGTATTGTGGGGTTTTTTCGTAGATAAAGTAACATCAAATACTATATTTGATGGTTACGCCATTCAAGTAGATCAGCGACATCTTGGTTAATACCATTTTTCAATGCTTCCAAGCCATCGTAGCGACGCTCACCATGTAAGAAGTGCAAAAAGCGCACTTCTACACGCAGTCCGTATAGATCAGCCTGCAACTCTGGAAAATGTACTTCTAGTCGCCAGTCATCACCCTTATCAACCGAAGGCCTTTTGCCTATATTGGCCGTGCCAAACAAGCTATGTGAACGTAACCCTACAACACCCGTATTACCGTCAGTAGCAAGAGTAGTGAGACCATCAGGTATGACGTCACCATTGTCATCCAAGCTCACGACATCCACTGCAAAAATACCATGCAGCGCAGGTTTTAGTCGCTGCAAATCGATATTTGCTGTAGGGAAGTCTATCGTTCGACCGATTTGGTCACCACGAACAATCAACCCTGTGATAGCGTAATCACGCCCAAGCAGTCTGTTGGCAGTATGAATATCGCCTGCTAATAATAAATCACGAACACGCGTAGAGCTGATCCGTACACCATCGTTGCTCGTATTATCAATATCGTTGTTACTAGTGCTGCCATGATCAGTACTGCTATCAGTGACAGTATGCAAGTTGGTCACATCCAAACCATAACCACGCAAAAACTGACTATCACCAGTACGATCATGTCCAAAACGAAAGTCGTCACCCAGTACCAATGCTTTTACATTAAGACGCTTGGCCAGTATATCTGCAAATGCCTGCGCTGAGAGTGAGCGAAAATCGGTGTCAAACCCTGCCACAATTAAGGTCTCAACCCCATACTCTGCTAGTAGTGCCTGCTTTTCTGCTAGATTGGTCAGACGTGCAGGGGCTTTGGCCGGCGCAAAAAACTCACGCGGTTGCGGCTCAAATATCATGACTGCTGCGGTAAGATTTTTGGTGCTTGCGATATCACGCGTTTGTGCCAGCATCGCTTGATGACCAAGGTGGACGCCATCAAAATTACCGATACTGAGTACACAAGGCGGCAACTCTACTGAGCTATCGCCAGTAGATGCGGCGCTAGGTGGTGCAATCAGTTGCTCGAGAAAATAGGTTTTCATAAGTTTTCAGCTATGATAAGGCCAGATAAAAAACGAAAAAAATACATCTATGCTTAAAATCGATGTGTCTAAAACTAGCCATTATAAAGTAAAATAGCCGCACTAACATCCTATAGTCTATGGATAATGCAAGTACGGTCTACCTAGAACGCCTGTTTTCTATGAGTCTAAAGGTCTGCACCTTTTTGTGTTACCCGTGTGACTGTGATGAGTAATGCCAAAAAATATAAATAAATATGGAGATCTTATGTCTGATGTTGCCTTGAACGCTACCACAACTGATTTATCAATATATCAGCTAACCGATCAGTTTGTTGTGCAGCGCGCGAGTAGAGAAGATCTAGCAGAAGTCTTAGCAATCTATAATCAAAGTATCCCTGGTAAGCAGGCCACGGCAAACTTAGCATTGGTAACGGTTGATGAGCGTACAGCCTGGTTTGATGAGCATTTACAGAGTTGGACAAGACCGATTTATGTAGTAAAGGCATTGCCTGAACAAAACCATCAGGAAGAGAGTACAAAACCACTCATAGTTGCATGGGGTAGCTTTAGTGATTTGTATGCGCGTACTGCGTATCATATCAGCACTGAAATCAGTATTTATCTGAATAAAGACTACCAGGGCAAAGGGTTGGGTAGTCTATTGACGCACTGGATGTTGACGCAAGCGCCAAGTTTGGGGATTAACAATATCGTTGCGCTTGTCTTCGCTCATAATAAGCCAAGTTTAGGACTGTTCCGTAAACTTGGCTTTGAGCAATGGGGGTATATGCCAGAAGTGTGCGATATGGATGGGTTTATCGCTGATGTTGTGATGCTTGGCAAAAAAGTAACCTTAGATGACAATGTGTAAAAAGCCTGAATCACCTTAACCCAAAATTTTCCATTGGCCTTCTATCTTTTGTAGCTGGTAGGTCAATGGCGCAGGTTCGCTCTGTCCTTTTAGCATTAGCTCACCTGTGATAGTAGCACGAGTTTTGTCGTCACTATATTGAGTGTCCGTGATAGTAACGCCTTCAACAGTTTGTTGAAATGCTGATTGAGTATTGGCAAGCTCTTCTTCAAAATTTGCCATATCGACTTGGTAGTATGATACGGCGTCTTTTACCTCACCATAATACAAACTGTTCAATGCTTTTTTGACCGTGTCCTCTGGCGTGCCCGCTTGAGTCGGATTGGTTACTAGGCTTTTTTGTGTAGTTGAAGCAGTAACTGGGTTGATATTGTCATTATCAATCATGGTTTCATTTTCAGCATCATTTGACACTACTGCCGTATCGCTAGTACTACCTACTGTATCTTCTTGTTCAGACATGGTCTCGTCTGAAGTACCTGAAGTATCTGCGGCAGCCGCTATCTCTTCGTTATCTGTAGTGGTTTCAGTATGGTTAGCAGTATCTACATCGGCAGAGTCATTATTACTACAACCGCTCAGCAGTAGTCCAGCGCTCAGCACGCCAGTGATCAGTAAAAATGGTAAGCGCTGAATAGGCCGTTTTGTTGTCATATTAAACCTCAAGTTTCGTTTATTCATTCATAACCAATTATGACAACTAACCGTCGCACGCATTGTCATTTCTCATGAGAAGCTTGTTTTGGTTTGGTAAGCCAATTATCAACTTCTCTGGAGTTTGGTTTATATGCACGTTGACCTATCCATGTTTTAGCTGGCGAGGGCGGAAGCCTGTTGCCAACAATACCACGCCATAGACGAGCGCTCCCACGACACACATAATTATGAGGGCAATGATACGTTGCCACTGAGCATCATTGGTGGGGAAGTAGGGCAGCATGAGATAAAGGACGCCAATCATAGAGGCAGTCGCAATGGCAAACTGTGTAAACAGTTTTTTCCAATGAGCCCCAAAACGGAAAATATTGCGTTTATGTAAGAAGTAATACAACAAACCTGCGTTTACGAACGCAGCACCAGTCGTAGCTAGCGCTAAGCCACCATGTAATGGTATCTCTAAAAAGTAAAATATCCCAATAAAGATCACACTAAAGACCATATTGGCAATGACAGAGATGATGCCAATTTTTACGGGGGTTCTGGTGTCTTGACGTGCAAAGAAAGCCGGCGCAAAGATTTTGATCAACATGAATCCTAAGATACCACCTGCCATGCTACGTAGGGCGAGCGAGCTCATCTGTGCATCACGTAAGGTAAACTCACCGCGTAAGAATAGCGCCTGCATCAATACATCTGCGAGCACAAATAGTGCAGCCGAAGCTGGAATACCTACCAAGATGATTAGGCGAGCTGCCCAGTCGATGGTCTTTTTGAAATTGACATCGTCTTTTTGTGCTTCGCTTTTGGATAGACTCGGTAGTATGACCGTACCAATCGCTACGCCAATTAATCCCAATGGTAGCTCGCTCATACGCTCGGCAGCGTAGAGCCAAGAGACCGACCCACCAATCATTAACGATGCAAAAACCGTATTTAATAATAAGTTAATCTGGGTAACCGACACACCAAAGATAGCAGGCAGCATCAATTTCAAAATACGACGAACGCCTTCGTGCTGAAAGTCAATCTTGGGCGCGACCAGTAGTTTTTGTTGCCAGAGCTGCGGCAGTTGTATCAAGAATTGCAGTAAACCTGCGATTGCCACGGCATAGCCAAGCGCCATAATGGGGGTATCAAACATCGGCGCAAAAATGAGCGCACCACCAATCATACATAAGTTCAACAGCACAGGGGCAAAGGCAGGTGCTGCAAAACGGCCATAACTTTGCAAAATACCACTGGCAAAAGCCGTCATAGAGATGAATAGCAAATAAGGAAAGGTGAGGCGAAGTAGTTCAGCAGTGATAGCAAACTTGTCTGGCTGATCAGCAAATCCAGGGGCAAACAATGTGACTACCCAAGGTGCGATCAAGATGACCACTACTGTCAGCATCGACAACACCATGAGCAGTGCGCCTGAGGTGCGACTGACTAAAATTTGTACCTGTTGTAAGCTGTATTTTTCTTTGTACTCAGACAGTACAGGTACAAACGCTTGGCTAAAAGCTCCTTCGGCAAACAGTCGTCGCAAAAAGTTTGGGATTTTGAAGGCGACCAAAAAGGCATCCATCAACCCACCAGCCCCAAAAACGCCTAACAATACAATATCGCGTACCAAACCCAAAATACGAGACAACATGGTCATGCTACTGACCACCATGGTTGAACGAAATAACCGACTTTTTGCCATGAGAACCTATCTTGCCAATGTGTTTATAGGGTTGCGTACGAGGTTGTATACTGACTTGCTACTGCAAAAACTGACGAATTATAGCACTTTCATCACTGAGATAAATGGATTGGGTATGGAAATCACCTTTATGACAGGGAGGCGCTGTTTTAAGATAATTCTGCAACCAGATGTCGCAATCTTGCCCATTCAAAATAATCACCAGGATCCGTTTTGCGTCCTGGCGCAATATCACTATGACCTGTCAAATGTCGCTGTGTTTTGGGGTAGGCGTTATAGACAGCTGCGACTACCATTGCAAGCGTCTCATATTGAACAGAAGTAAAGGGCATAAAATCTGACCCTTCAAGCTCGATGCCAATGCTATAATCATTACATTCAGGTCGTCCCAAGTAACTCGACCGTCCAGCATGCCACGCACGTTCGTTGAAATTGACAAACTGGGTGATAGCGCCATCACGTTCGATAAACAGGTGTGCTGATACTTCTGCCCCTTTGATCGTCTGAAAGTAAGGATGCGCATCCCAGTCTAGTTGATTGGTAAACAACGCTTTTACATAATGTAAGTCATTAGAGTCACAAACCCCAAATTCGTTTGGTGGTAGGCTGATGTTGTGAATGATAATCGCATCGACATTGACATCTTGTGGTCGACTATTGTAGTTCGGTGAAGTCAGCCACGTCGCTGCGGATAATACCCCATCTTTGATAGTCATTGGCGGCGTAGATGATGTGGCGTTTGATAAGGTGGGCATGACGCTCTCTTTTTGTAATAGTATTCATAGTAGTGTGATAGATGACCTATCAAAGTAGCCGTCAGATATCTTTTTATCCAGTTGGCTTAGAGGATAGTCGACTGTATATGTTATCGGCGTCCCTGATCCAGTAGATCTTAGGCACGCTAATAACGTGTAAATAATGGCGTCTAAGTAATAACGTGTGAGGGCTTACCTCATATCCATAGAACTAAAGTTCGTGTTTGGAGACTGTAATCTGATGAGACTTAACCCGCAAGCACCATTATCCTTGGCAGTAGCAGCGTTACTACTCTCTGCACCCGCACAGGCATTTTTGCCAACGCCTTTATCTGTCATAGAGGAAGATCTACAGTCATCTGAATTACCCCCTACTGACTCAAATGCTACTGTACCTATCCAGATGGCATATCCGGATGAGGCTGTGCAGGGTGCTCAAAATGACATTAACTCTGGTTCCAGTATAACGACAGAGCAGCTACTTTCAACATGGCGTAAGCAGGTAAAAACTGACAATTTAGCACAGCATACAACATGGCGACGTATGTTGTACTTCTATGATGACCAAAACCGTATTTTTGCAAAAAAGCAAACGAAGAGTATGGTTGATGATCCAAGCTTCTTTTTGAGCACGCGCGGTCAGCAAGATGCAGCAGCAGAGCTAGATGCTACGCTCGTAGCTCTTGCAAAAGAAACGACATCTCCTATCCATAACAACCAAGCCACTACTGAAACTCATATTCAAGCGAATAACGATTCTATTCTGTGCCGTTTTCCAGCGCGAGTGGCATGGCTAAAAGAAACGTTGGCTATTGATGATGCGCGTCTATCGGCTGAGTGTCCAGAGCTGGATGATTGGATGTCGACACTGGCACCTGAGCAGCTATCCATTGTATTTGCTGAGGAGTATTTGGACAACCCACTCTCTGCTTTTGGTCACACGCTACTGCGTATTGATTCAAAGTCGAGCGTAGCAGACCCCAATCAGATCAGTCAGGCGTATGCACTCAACTATACGGTTGATGGTGATCCAGATGATAGCTTTCCAGTTTATGCGACCAAATCTATGATAGGTCGTTATGACAGTGCTATAGAGATTGATCCTTATCCAGAAAAGCTGGCAAAGTATCTACAAGACGATGAGCGTGATACGTGGACGTATCAATTGAATTTGACCCCAAGTGAAGTACAACAGATCATGCGCCATGTGTGGGAAACCAAAGGGCTAAAAATGCCGTATTACTTTACTACGGACAACTGTTCCTCTGAGATTTTACGACTTATCGACGTGGTTCGCCCGCAGCAGAGTCTATTGAGCCAAATGGCTTATGTTGTCGTTCCCTCCGATGTGGTTCAACTGTTAGGTAAACAGAACCTTTTGGCAAGTACCATGTACACACCTGCCGATAATACCTTGCGACAAGCGCAGATCAACGAGAAAAATTTAAGCCCTAGGCAATTAGGCTATCAAGACAGTGCTAAGCAAACACTTAACCAAATAAAATCTGCAGAGCTCAACGCTATATCGAGTATGTCAGACGACAATCAGGCATTACTCAAGCGTCAAATCGAGCCATCAGATAATAATCCAGTAGACAGGCATCCACTACAGCTTGGCACTATCGGTATAGGGCAACGCGGCGATGACGACTATGTTGATATTGGGTTTAGAGCTGGGTTTCATGATACGCTTGATCATGTTGCAGGGTATCCGCAGTTTTTTAATTTAGAAGGTTTGGCGGCGACAGTGCGTCTATATAACACCGATGATAATAAGGGCAGTCAAGCCGAGCGTGTGGTCTTACAAAACGCCACCTTGATTCGAGGACGCTCTTTTAATCCTGTCAATTCTGCCAAAAAAGGCAAAACATGGGGCGCAAGTATCGAGGCGACACGAGTGAATGATGGGTCACAAGATGCGGGCATAGACCATTTGGTTGGTAGCGTGGGTTATGAGACAGGCTGGTCTTGGGCGTTTGGCACACCTAGCACAGGTACGGGTGAGATGCCGCCGCAGCTATGCTATACGTTTTTGGCGGGTACCGCGCAAGCAGGGCGAGGTCTCAATAAAGGCTTTCGCGTAGGTGCTGGTGTCAATGCGGGCTGTCGTTATCAGATTAACAATCAGTTACGTGCGCAAGCTGAATTACAATTACCATATTGGTATCATGGCAGCAGCGATGAGTCTAACGTCCGGGATCATTACTGGCAGCCGATATCAAGCCTTGGGCTGCAATACGATATCGATAAAAAACAAGCCTTACGTATCAATGCCAACTATGAGTGGCAAGAGCGCGTCGATGCCAATGACGACATACAGCTGTCGTACAGACGATACTTTTGAATCTTGGTTTAGCTAATATTATTATAGAAAAAGTCGATGCTGAACGCTGTAGTGATTGTATTGGTAAGGGTTACACTAAAAGGAAAATGCTGCATGAGTACGCATAATTTACTAATTATTGGACAAGGCGATATCGGCCTACCGGTCACTAATACCCTTGCACGAGAAGGTTTCTCTGTGACGGGACTTGCGCGCAGTGAGCGTCAGCATTATGCTTTAGTAGATAGCGCTAATTTTTTGCAAGCGGATGCATTGACCTTAACCGCGGCACAGTTAGACACATTCACCCACATTGCTATTATCATCACCCCTGATGAGTATTCGGCTAGCGGCTATCACGATAGCTATTTGGCGATTAACCAGCATTTGGCAACCCTTGCCTCAAAACTAGTCAACCTTGAACGCGTGGTATTTATTTCCTCTACTGGTGTTTACGGACAGGACAGTGGTGAGTGGATTGATGAACATACTGTACCCATCACGCCTGCGCGCGACGCATCAAAGGTTATATTGCAAGCAGAGCAAGCACTACAACAGGGCTTCGGTGATAAAGTAATTATTATCCGTCCGAGCGGTATCTATGGGCGCGCGCGACTTATGCGTCTACGCAAAGCTCGTGAACCACAAAAAGAGCCAGTAGCAGCCTCGCACTGGAGTAACCGTATCATGGACCGTGATTTGGTTACTATCATCTCCAATGTATTGAGGATAGACGTACCAAAGTCGCTTTATATTGCAACAGACTACAGGCCTGTAACCACTTTTGAGCTTGGCGTTTGGCTGAGTGAGCAAATCGGCGAAACAGCACCTGCTATTGATGACGAAAAAACATCAGTGACAGGAAAGCGCTTGCACAGCAATATTCCGTTAGCTTGGCTTGAGTACGCTGACTGGCAGATAGGGTATCGTGATATTTTGGATCATCAACAGTAAGTTCTTAAGGACATTTGAATGCTTTCAAATATAATATAGCCGTTTTGTTCACTCGCTCTTACTTGTTTTATATTTTATAGTCTATGGAGATTTCATGACCCAGCCTTCTACTTCTGATAACCGCTTATCTAATGCTAATAGTGCAGCAGAAGGCGGTAAGCTTGCAGAAGGTCATGTCCAAAAACAGACTGAGCAATCGTCTCTGCTAGCTGACTCGCACCAGCCTGCGATTGTCCATCCCAACTTTGATCCCAAACGATCGCCTCTTGATCCTGCTCGCCCCCTAAGTGATATTCCTGAGCCTGCGCGTCGCCTAGATGGTCAACTGCGTCGGCTTTATGGTAACTCGACGCGTTTTTATCAGCCGACTGAGTCCAGCTTGTCGAAGTGGGAGCTAATAGCATCAGAAGCGTTGGCCGAGCATTTGTCACTACTTAGTGCAGCACAGCTCATCGAGCTACCTGATAGTTTTTATCAGAATCACAGTGAGCAGCCATTAGTATCACCGTTATCGGGTATGACATTACTAGATATGTCAGACATTCAGCAGGCCATTCGCGCCTATCCAAAGCTGCATCGCTATGGGTTTGCACCTATTGATAGTGCCGCAAAGACTGAGCCAGATAACGATAGCAGCGCTAATGAGCCTTCAGCCTCTCTACGAGCACTAGTAAAGCGTTACAACCCTGATGAGCTGCTGAGCAGTATCTATGCAGATGACTGGCAAGTGATTTTGCATCCACAGCAGTTTGAGACAGGTGAGGGCAGCTTGGTCACGGATATTATGGCATGTAGCGTCGCTGTCCATGTGCTCAAGCAATGTACTACTCGCAAAAGTATCAATCACAGTTATAGTGCCGCACAAATCTGCCAATATGTGCGTAGTTATTTGCTTAGTCAAATCGTCTGTGAGCCTGCGCAGCAACATGCATACCGCCAGATTCGAATATTTGCAGGACACATCATTGCTGCTGCATATCATTTGGGCTGGGAGATACAAGTACGCGCAGATGGTCAGAGCTACTTTAACCTCTCGTCGCGTAGTGGTTTACTAACTCGCTATGCCAACATGCAGGATTATGAAATCAACGGTTGGTCAAGTTGACCAATAATGCGTACAATAATGCCAGTTTTTTGCCCCTCTTTTTACTGATAGGAATGTAATAATGCCTCACGCACCATACCAGCAAGATACCATGTTTTCATCTCATCAATTTATTCAGTTGGCTTTAGATAACCATGTGCTAAAGTTTGGTGAGTTTGTCCTCAAATCTGGTCGCATCAGCCCGTACTTTTTTAATGCAGGTCTGCTTGCGACTGGCGAGATGTTATCGCTGCTAGCACGTGGTTACGCAGACGCGTTAGCAGAGCAAGTGCGTGCAGCAGATGACAAAAACGATGAGCAAGAGTTGGTCATCTTTGGTGCGGCTTATAAAGGTATTCCTTTTGTCGCGGCGACCGCGCAAGCGTTATGGTTACATCATGGTATCAACGCCAAATGGGGTTATAACCGCAAAGAAGCCAAAACCCATGGTGAAGGTGGTAATTTAGTGGGTGCAGATGTGACTGGCAAAGCGGTATGGGTACTCGATGATGTCATTACAGCAGGCACAGCCATGCGTGAAGTGGTCGAGATCTTGGAGCAGGCAGGAGCGAGTGTTGCGGGTATTATTGTTGCGCTCGATCGCAAAGAAAAAGGTCAAGCTGAACACTCTGCTATCCAAGAGCTTGCGGCGACACTAGAAGTGCCTGTACGTGCATTGGTTGATATTGATGACTTGATCAGTTATTTGGCAAGTGATAAAAGCCAACATAAAGACGCGACCCAATTAGCCAAAATGCAACATTACCGTGAGCAGTACGGCGTATAGTTGAGCACTGAGTTTATTTCATATCAATAATATAACGTAAGTGAGCCTTACTATGAGTCAAACAATGAGCCAACAAAACCAAAAAAAACCGCTAAAGATCCTCGTTATTATGGATCCTATCGAGCGGGTTAATTATAAAAAAGACACCAGTCTCGCTATGATGTGGGCAGCTCAGGACCGTGGACATCAACTTGGTTACTGTCAGATCCATGACTTGTGGTTGGACCGTGGGCAGTTGATGATCGATACGCAGCCGCTTACCGTGAAGCGCGATCCTACAGATTTCTATACATTAGGTGACAAAGCAACAGGTCCGGTCAGTGATTATGATGTGATCTTGATGCGCAAAGACCCACCGTTTGATATGCGTTTTATCTACGCCACTTATATGTTAGATCATGCCAAAGCCGCAGGCGTGCTCGTGGTCAATGATCCGCAAGCCATCCGTGATTGTAATGAGAAGTTGTTTGCGACATGGTTTAGTGAGTATATGAGCCCAACGATTGTGACCAGCAAGCAGGCGCATATTCGTAAGTTTATCGCTGAGCAGCAGGATGTCATCGTCAAGCCATTAGATGGTATGGGCGGTACAGGTATCTTTCGTCTAACTGCTGATAGTCCTAATATTGGCGTAACAATTGAGGTGCTCACGGAACTTGAAACTTTACCTATCATGGCGCAGCGTTATCTACCTGAGATTAAAGATGGTGACAAGCGCGTGCTCATCGTTGATGGTGTCGTGGTTGATTATAGCTTGGCACGTATTCCAAGCAAAGGTGAGACGCGAGGCAATCTAGCCGCGGGAGGTAGCGGTGTTGCCATGCCATTGACCGATATCGAGCGCCAAGTGGCAGAAGTTGTGGCACCAATTGTCAAAGAAAAAGGTCTAATGTTTGTTGGTTTAGACTTAATAGGCGGGCGTATCACGGAGATTAACGTCACTAGTCCAACATGTGTACGTGAGATTGATGATCAATGCGGTACAGATATCGCAACCGACTTTATCATGGCGATTGAAAATAAATTTACGGTATAGTTGTTATCAGCTTAAGATGTATTTTGACGATACAATCACTATTTTTTGAGGTGAAATCGGTCATTGCTTCTTGATGGTTCATCAGTAATATATAGTACTCAGTCGTGCAAGCTCACGACTGAGAGTTCTGTTGTTTTTGCTGCACAAAGTACTGTATACAAGACAATGATTTCCTCTATACTATGCGGGCTTTTGCCATGTCACTATCTTTGGTTAGTGGCATCATAGCAGCAAAGTAAACTCTTCATATAAATAAAGTAAAGATAGGCAGGCGTTTATGAAAACACCGCAGATATTGATGATGGCAGCTGGTACTGGCGGGCATGTTTTTCCAGCGCTTGCAGTAAGTGATGAGTTGACCCGTCGCGGCGCGGTGATTCATTGGTTGGGCACCCCAAATGGTATGGAAAATGGTTTGGTTGAACCGACAGGTTATCCTTTTCATGCCATCAATATGCAGGGACTACGCGGTAAAGGCGTTGGTCGACTATTAAAGCTACCTGTCACTTTGCTATCAGCGACGATGGCTGCTGTAAAAATAATTCGCAGTAATCAAATCGACGTGGTTGTCGGGTTCGGCGGTTATGTTAGCGCACCGGGTGGTCTTGCTGCACGCCTGACCAATACACCACTGATTATCCATGAACAAAACGCTATTGCTGGTATGAGCAATCGCTACCTGTCTAAGCTGTCTGCAAAGACACTACAAGCTTTTGAGAATACCTTTGCCAATAGTGAACAGGATGCCAAGCTTGAAACTGTCGGTAACCCTGTGCGTAATGCCATCACTGGGGTTGCAGAACCGGTGGTACGCTATGATGTGACTGACAATACACCACTTAAACTATTGGTTGTCGGCGGCTCGCTTGGTGCGCAAGTATTAAATGATACGGTACCAAAAGCGCTGGCGCTGCTAAATAAGCCATTCGAAGTCCTTCATCAATGTGGACGCAATAACGAAGCTGCCACGCAGGCGGCTTATAGCGAACAAGATTTAAGCAAGCATCAATTTACCGTACAGCCTTTTATCAATGATATGGCCGCAGCCTACAACTGGGCAGATGTGATTGTTTGCCGTGCTGGTGCATTGACAGTGACCGAAATCCAAAATGTCGGTATTGCCGCTATTTTTGTACCACTGCCGCATGCCGTTGATGACCATCAAACGGCGAATGCTCGCACGTTGACCTCACATGATGCGGCAATCCTATTACCGCAGTCTGAGCTGACCGCGGCGCGTTTGCATGATGAGCTTGCGGTACTCAATCGCGATAGTTGCCTAACAATGGCAAAAAAGGGTCATGCCTTAGCCAATCGTAGCGCAAGTCAGCAAGTCGCTGATATTATTTGGCAAACGCTGTAGTTTACGCCTTGCCACTCGTTGTTTTTCATTTATCACCTTCTACTGTTCTTTAATTTTTATTATCCTTTAATAAAGAGAAAATTTTATGTCTACCTCTGCCAAAGCCTTACCTAAGCGTTTGATTGAAATACCAGAAATGCGCCGTATTCAGCATTTACATTTTATTGGTATTGGCGGCTCAGGTATGTGCGGTATCGCTGAGGTAATGAACAACCAAGGCTATCAAGTCAGTGGTTCTGATATTGCAGAGAGTCTGGTTACTAAGCGTCTACAGCAGATTGGCATCGAGATATCAATTGGCCACGATTCCAAAAACATCGCCAACGCTGATGTGATCGTCGTCTCATCAGCAATTGATCGCAGTAACCCTGAAGTGAAGGCAGCGCTTGAAGCGCGTCTACCGGTAGTACGCCGTGCTGATATGCTTGGTGAATTGATGCGTTATCGTCATGGTATTGCAGTTGCAGGCGCTCATGGTAAAACGACAACGACCAGCCTATTGACCACGATGATGGCAGAAGGGCAGTTAGATCCTACTTATGTGATTGGCGGTAAGCTAAATGCTTCTGGTAAAAATGCAGCGTTAGGTAGCAGCCGTTTCTTGGTAGCAGAAGCAGATGAGTCTGATGCGTCATTTTTATCATTGCGCCCGATGGCCGCGATCGTGACTAACATCGACCAAGATCACATGGAAACTTATGAAAACAGCTTTGATAAACTAAAAGCCGCCTACATTCAGTTTTTGCAGAATATGCCGTTTTATGGCTTAGCAGTGGTCTGCGGTGATGATCCTGAGCTGTATGCAATGATTGATGATATTGGCCGCCCTGTGTTGACTTTCGGACTTGAGCCTTTCAATGACGTACAAGCTGTCGATTTGGTAACTGAAGGTACCAAAACACACTTTACGGTATTGCGCCGTGACCGTGAGCCATTGCGTTTGACGCTGAACATTCCTGGTACTCATAATGTCTACAATGCGCTTGCCGCTATCACGATGGCAACTGATGAAGGGGTGGATGATGCAGCGATTGAGCGTGCGCTACAGAAATTTGAAGGGGTAGGTCGTCGTTTTGAACAGCATGCTTCTGTAGATATCGATGATGGCAATGTCTTATTGATTGATGATTATGGTCATCATCCAAAAGAAGTCGACGCTACTATCAAAGCCGCTCGTCAGAGCTTTCCTGATCGTCGTTTGGTTATGCTGTTTCAGCCGCATCGTTATAGCCGTACTCGCGATTGCTACGATGATTTTGTTGATGTGTTATCAAGTGTGGACGAGCTACTACTATTGGATGTTTATTCGGCAGGTGAGAGCCCAATCACAGGCGCTGATACCAAATCATTAGCACGCAGTATTCGTCTGCGCGGTGAAGTTGAGCCAACGATTATTGATAAAGACAATCTAGCTCCTGTTATGCAGCGTTTATTAAAAGCCAATGATATGCTCATCACGCAAGGTGCAGGTAACGTGGGACAGATTGCTGTCGACTTGGCTGCCAATAACCTTTATATCAAGTAAGCTAAAACTTAGGAGCTGTCCTCATGACGACTAATAATAAAGACAATACAAGCAATCAGAACCAAGCCATTACCAATCCAGAGATGGCAATGGCCGCAGCTGCACAAGTAAAACAAGATAACGTTGATACTACGTCAAACAAAACAGACAACGTAACCTCTGTCAGTACGATAACCAGTCATGTAAAAGACGCGAAGCAGTTCGGAAAGGTTGCCGTCGTTTATGGTGGCAGTAGCAATGAGCGTAGTGTGTCTTTGGATAGTGGCGCTGCTGTCTTGCAAGCACTTCAAAATCAAGGCGTCGATGCAACTCACTTTGATCCAAAGCATCAAGATATCACAGAATTACGTGAGTACGATCGCGTGTTCAACGTCTTACATGGTCGCGGCGGTGAAGACGGTTTATTACAAGGTGTACTGCAGTGGTTTGACATACCGCAGACCGGCTCAGGTATTTTGGCATCAGCATTGGGCATGGATAAAATCCGTACCAAGCAGCTATGGCAAGGTTGCGGTTTATCGACTGCCCCTTTTTCATTATTGACGGCCGATACGGATTGGCAGCAAGTGGTTAACATGCTGGGTCTACCACTTATCATCAAACCCGTTCATGAAGGCTCAAGTATTGGTATGACAAAGGTCAACCATTTAGATGAGTTGCCTGCTGCTTATGCTACCGCAGTACAGTGCGGTGATGCTGTAATGGCTGAACGCTGGATTACAGGTCGTGAATTTACGATTGTGATTATTGATGACGAAGCTTATCCTGTCATCCGCCTTGAGCCTGCCGACATTACCAACTTCTATGATTTTGAAGCAAAGTACAATCGCAATGATACCAGCTACTATATTCCTTGCGGATTGACTGCTGCCGACGAAAAGCATCTACAAGATTTAAGTCTTGCTGCATTTCGTGCGGTGGATGCAAAAGGTTGGGGGCGTATTGATGCCATGCAAGATGAAGCAGGCAATTTCTGGCTACTAGAGATTAACACGGTGCCTGGTATGACCAGCCATAGCTTGGTTCCGATGGCAGCCAAAGCACGCGGCATGGACTTTGATACATTGTGCTGGCACATACTATCGCAGACAGTATAGTTATTCGCTGTTTAAGTCGTTTGCGGTTTTATAGTTAGTTATAGTTGTATAGTCGTGTTTTTATCCCATACTACTAACCGTTATTAGCGTGTTCAACGTGTTGCTAAAGCTGCTATATCATAGCTTCATGTAAACTTGTGTAAATTCAAGGCTGCTAACGAGTGTTAGGCTATTGTTTGACTATGAAATACGTTAATATTGCAAGAATGGGTTTAGTTTAATAATATTTATCTCTGTGATAGAGATAACTCATAAGTTATTCATAACCTAAGAAAAATGTTACGTTTAAATAAGAATAATTGCAGTGTACGAGTCGTTTTATTGACAGACTTTGATAATATATCGAATGAATAGGCTTCTGCAAAATGTATGCAGATTTATATCAATAATGAGCATGATCAGTTTTATGCAAATATAGGGACAAAGGTCGTTATGGCTCAAACTGTCAACGAGGTAACTGACTTGATGAGTGATAAAGCCGGTCGCCCAGTATCTAAAATCCAGATACCGAATTCGGTCAGATATCTTTTTATGATATTGGTAATAGGATTGCTAGTGCTGATATTGATAATGGGTGGCAAAGCACTGCGTGATGCACCGCCAGCTGAGATTCATGTTAGTAACCAAGGATTGTCTAGTGCCCAATATAACTCGTTGCAAACGGTGATGGATCAGCAAAAGGTCAGTAGTTTTTTTACTTCCGATCTACAAGCGTTGCGAGATATCACGACGGGTTTGGCCTGGGTTGATCAAGTGAGTATCTCTCGTGACTGGCAACGCGGTATTGTTGTTACCGCTTTACCGAAGCAAGCGGTCGCCAACTTTGGTACAGAACGTCTGGTCGATGCAAAGGGCGCTGTTTTTGTTCCTGCTGATAGTAACGATTTGACTCAGGAACGTTTTGCTACCTTACAAGGTGAGATGACTCAAGCACCAGTTATTATGCAACAAATGCAGCAGGTCAATGATTGGTATGCACCACTTGATATGCAAGTTGCCGATATTATCTTATCACCAAGAATGACGTGGTTGATTCGTTTTGATAATGGCTTACGCGTTATTGTTGATAATGAAAACACGGCGCAGAAGTTATTGAATCTAAGCCAGCTACTGGGCAATCAGTTAAGCGGACGCCGCGATGAGATACAGTCTGTAGATTTACGTTATAAAAACGGCTTTACCATAGCTTGGGATATGTCAGCATCACCTGTTGAGGAATCAGAACAACCACAGTAGCACTAAGCAAAGCAATAGTAGGATCAATAAGAGGTTATGACCTGATTTGAAACTATTTGGCTTAAACGAATAATATATGTACAACATCATAGCGTGTTAATAACGCTTTTTTTAACGATTCAACAGGAGGACATAGTATGTGCTCCTGTCTAGCGATAATTTGTCTGGTACCATGAAAAATAATGAAAATCTGGTTGTTGTCCATTTAAGTGCCACGGCAGTATATGTCGTTATTGGCAATGTTGTCTCTGCAAAAGACATTCGTATTTTGGGCGTGGGGAAAGTTAAGAACAGCGATTTTTATCAAGGTCAAATAAAGCATCGTGAACGTCTACAAGGTGCTATCAAGCAAGCTATCCAAGAAGCTGAAGATACTGCTAACTGCCGCGTGCATAGTGTGTGGTTAACCCTAGCGACGCCTGAACTGTCTAGTAAAAACAGCGCAGGGGAAGTTAGGGTAGAAGATGACGTCGTGCGAGCCAATGATATGGTACAGGCATTGTCTAATGCCAAATCACGCGATCTACCATCTGATTACTACCTTATGCATTGTTGCCAGCAAGGTATCTACGTCGACGATCAAGATTTTATGGTCGATGACGTCATTGAGATGATGGCACACAACATTACTGTGATGTATCACATGATGATGATGCCAGTCGCTAGCCGCCAAAATATCCAAAAATTATTGCAAAGTTGCGACGTTGGTATCGACCACATTGTATTTGATGCGGTGACCAGTGCCGAATATAGCTTGATGAGTGAAGAGCGTCAGCAAGGTGTGTGCTTGGTGGATATTGGTGCCAGCACGACCAGTATCTGCGTTTATAAAGAAAATAAATTAATCTTTACCCATTGTATCGCTACCGGCAGTCACGAAGTAACGATGGATATCTCAGCTGATTTTGGTATATCGATGATTGAAGCTGAACGGTTGAAAAAATCTTATGGAACTGCTGACGCTACCAGCGTTGACCCCAGCGCTTTCTTCTTGTTTAAGCCGCAAGGGTCTAGTGATGAAATCAATATCGGTATCTATAATCTAGCACGCATTATCGAAGCACGTTATGTGCAGATATTTACAGAAGTGGCCCGTCAGTTACATGAAGCGGGTTTGATAGGCTATATAGATAAGGGCATCGTACTAACGGGTGGCGGTAGCACAATCAAAGGCATGATACCTTTTGCCAAAAGACTGCTAAAAATGCCAGTCGTATTGACCAATACTCATCCTGCTATCAGTGCCTATAACCATTTTGATAATGATGAATCATTTAAGCAGCTTAATAGTCAGGTGAACGATCGTGCTTATCAAACGGCTTTTGGTACACTACTATATAGTCAAAGCGAGCAGTTTCGCCGCAGTGAAAAAAGTGAGCCTGATACGATCCAAAAAAATCGAGTCACAGGTGTCTTTCAAAGCGCAGGGCAACGCTTTGCTAACGTGTTGAAAAAAATACTATAGTAGTATTCTGACTGTAGTCCTGTTTTATGAGTTATTTAGTGTCTAAGCAGCTCACAAGACACTAATGAGTAATTTGAGAAAAATTGAAATAATATCGATAATAATACGTTAAGCAAGAAAAGTAATACCTTGAGGTAATGACATATTATTGTCTATGCTGAACTATTTGATCTATAGCCCTGTTCTATTTAAATACATTTATATATAGTATGTCGATAGCGCGCCATATGAGTGCGTCAATACGTATCGACCTATACGCTATCTGCAACTGGAGAATCTTTTTTATGTCAAAATACACCATGCCAGATGATAATCAGCTTCAAAACAACGGCCAAGCGAGCTTCACTGTATTCGGTGTTGGCGGCGGCGGCGGTAATGCAGTTGAACATATGGTACAACAAGGAATTAGAGGTGTAACGTTCGTCTGTGCTAATACAGATAAGCAAGCGCTAGATCGTCTAACTGCACCGCACAAGCTACAGCTTGGTGCCAAAACAAACCGTGGTCTAGGTGCAGGGGCAAATCCAGAAGTGGGTCGTGAAGCTGCCGAAAGTGAAGAAGAATCTATCCGCGCATTGCTCGAACATTCAGATATGGTGTTCATCACCGCTGGTATGGGTGGCGGTACTGGTACAGGTGCAGCGCCAGTTGTTGCACGTATTGCAAAAGAAATGGAAGTGTTGACAGTAGCTGTCGTAACCACACCATTTAAGTTTGAAGGCGGTAAGCGCATTAAAGCTGCTAAAGCAGGTATTGAACAGCTTACTAATTTCGTTGATTCAATTATCACTATTCCAAATGATAAGTTGATGAGCGTGTACGGTAACATCTCTATGCAAGATGCCTTCAAAAAAGCAGATGATGTGTTGTTGCATGCTGTGCAAGGTATTGCAGAGACGATCGCTAGCGAAGGTATGATTAATATTGACTTTAACGATATTCGCACAGCAATGACTGCTAAAGGTCATGCAATGATGGGTATCGGCCGTGCTAGTGGTGATGATCGTGCACGTCAAGCCACTGAAAAAGCCATTAGATCACCATTACTTGACGACTTACGTCTAGAAAATGCCAAAGGCCTACTGGTTAACGTCATTTCTTCCGAGTCATTATCATTGGATGAGATGAGCAAAATTAGTATCATCGTTGAAGAAATCACTGATATCGATGACGCTCATATTTTCTATGGTTCTGTGATTGATGAAAAAATGGGTGATGACTTGCATGTCACAGTCATTGCAACAGGTTTGACTCTAGATGAAAATGCAGGTCAAGAGCCAGAAGTGGTTGAGCAGCCGGTACCTTCTGTAAATAGCACACAGCCTGTCGATCCTAATGTGCATACCAGTGCATTGAACAGCCAAAAGCATTCGCAAGCTCAGATGCATCAGGACACTGCTCCGCGTCCAAGTACGCCTCACGAGCAAACAAAGACAAAGACCAATAGTATCCAAGACTATCTGAAGCGCCAACAAAATAAATAGTCCTAACCCCATACAAAGAAGCCAGCATCTAAATGCTGGCTTTTTTATGTCTATAGATCAGGAACCGTATATAAAGGAAGAATAATAAAGGTCGTCGTACAATAAAATGTTTCAAGATATAAAAGTATGTCCAAAAACTACTACCTTAAATCCTTAGATGGTATATAAAAGTTATAGGAATAGAGCCACAACAAGGATAGTAATAGGGACGATAAGTGTTATCAATCAAGGAGATAAGGAAATTAACGCTTTTTATTTGTAGCGAATTAGGCATAGGTAATGGTACACTATGTCAATTGTAACAAAATATGTGAGAAAACAGCCATGAACCAAAGAACCATAAAAACAGCGATAGCCGTTACAGGTACTGGTCTACATAGTGGTCAGCCTGTTGACTTAGAGTTCCATCCACAGCCGGTTGATACTGGTATTGTTTTCGAGCGCTCCGATATTGTAGGTAGCGAGCCTATCCCAGCAAATGCATTTTTGGTACACGATACTATGATGTCCTCGAATCTAGTATTCGGTGGGACGCGAGTAGGTACCGTCGAGCACTTGCTTAGCGCGATTGCTGGACTTGGGGTAGATAATTTACTCGTTCGTGTTTCTGCCTCTGAGATACCTATCATGGATGGCAGTGCAGCGCCTTTTGTTGCTTTATTACTTGATGCAGGGTTTTGTGAGCAAGAAGCTTCAAAGAAGTTTATCAAAATCATCCGTCCAGTCCGCGTAAAAGTAGATGATAAGTGGGCAGAGCTGCGCCCTTATGACGGGTTTGAATTGAATTTTGAGATTGACTTTGATCATCCTGCTATCGATAAAAACTTCC
This sequence comes from Psychrobacter sp. PP-21, assembly GCF_033790785.1. Taxonomy (NCBI): domain Bacteria; kingdom Pseudomonadati; phylum Pseudomonadota; class Gammaproteobacteria; order Moraxellales; family Moraxellaceae; genus Psychrobacter; species Psychrobacter sp. PP-21. The sequence continues at coordinate 48,479 of NZ_JAMYEB010000007.1, forward strand.
AACACGCACAGCTACAGTTTTCTACACAGAACTTCATTGAGCAATTAAGTGAAGCCCGTACTTTTGGATTTTTGCGTGATATAGAAGCCATGCGCCAAAACAATCTGGCTCTAGGTGGCAGTATGGACAATGCTATCGTTATTGATGACATGAATATTCTTAATGAAGAAGGCCTACGTTTTAACGACGAGTTTGTTCGTCACAAGATTTTAGATGCATTAGGAGACTTATATTTGATTGGTTATCCGATTATAGGACGTTTTAATGCCTATAAGTCTGGTCATGCACTAAACAATTTGCTAGTACGTGAGATATTATCCGATGAAGATAACTTTGAAATTGTAACTTTTGATGACAATGTAACATGCCCAATAGAGTATTTACCGTTGAATGGTTTAGCAGTTGAAGGATGAATACAGGAATATACACGAAGTATCGAAACATTTACGCAATATTACATAGTAACGTTGTGATTACATTAATATAATATGTCGTATTTTGAATATATAGTCTAGATAATTTTTTAGATTTCTTTCTAAGGCAGTGTATATAAAAGCTGTAGGCAAATAATAAATCATCTGTTGGTTCCCTTTTATATACAAGTGGAACTGGCAGATGATTTTTTTTGTGTAATAGATTACAAAAACCCAGCGTTATCCATGCCATTGTACGTTTTTTTTACATAACTTTACATTGTAATATTTATATTTTTACTCATTTATCAAACGCAAAAGCGCTTTTTTGAGGTTTTTATCGGTGGTGACATGCTCCGCAGCCTGTGATATAGTCCTTTTTGTGTTTTGGCTAAGAGCCTGATTTTCATTGGCTTTACAAGGTTTTGATAAGGTTGCTGATAACACTGATGATTGTTTAGGTGAACGATTATCAGTAGATATTTTAGCTACTACAACGCGGATTTGCTTGAGTTGTTTAAATGTAATTGACTGCTCTGTTAACACTTGCAAATAAGCGTTTTGTAAATAGCGAATATGATTGGCCGCTGTCATTGAGCCTACACTGAGTATTAATTGCTCAGAGGTTAAGCCTACGACCCAACAGGTATTGAGGATTTCCTCAGGTAGACAGTCTACCAGCAGCTCTTTTACCTCATTGGTCGCCTCTATATACAGCCGCATGTTATCAGCAAGAGTTTGAGGTAGTGCGCTACCAGCAAAAGCTTGATGATCTATAAGCTGGGCAAGCCGATTAGGCTGTTTTTTTGACATCGCAATGACTCATCTATTAGGTGACAAATTCGATATTCAGAACAGACATGCTAGAAGCAGTATATAGCATAGGGTTTATGAGACAGTTGACTAAGCAAGGTACTGGTATTAGTCACTATAAAAGAACGAGCTGTTGTGATCAGGATTTTATCACGTTTATCTGATAATTATATCCTCTAAATTAATCGATGCTTTGTCACGGATGACGAGCAGACTTGTATTAACAATAGGTAGTAAATTTATGAAACAAGCTTTATTAATTTTGTCAGTATTGGGAATGGGCATAGCACAGACGAGTGGTGCTGCCGAAACAACCTTTCAACCAAATAATACCTTGAGTCATACCATCACAAATATCTCTACTTCTGCGAACTACGGTTCTAGTCGCAACATCTATAGCACTAATAGCGGTGCTCATGTATATAGCAACGATGAGATCAGTCAAGCCATTGATAACCTAAGCGCTCATGCTAAACAAAAAGAATATCAGCTTGCCTCATTGACGAGTCGTTTGTCTTACGAGCAGCGTCAGCAGCAAGCGAGTCGCGTTCCTGATCGCAACTCTGCTCCTGCTATCGCAGCGGCAAATGCGTCAAGAGTAGCCCTATCTAGAAGCTCTGGCTATTGTGCTCGCTATGTACGTAAAGCATTACAGTCAGCAGGCTATGAGTTTACGCCGAACCCTTCAGCGTATCAGTATGCCTCTCGTGGCACGCTAGCCCAAGCAGGATTTACCAAAATCAGTAATGATATGGCACCTCAAGTTGGCGATGTGGTTGTCTACAACCGTACGTCAAGTCGTCCACATGGCCATATTCAGATTTTTGATGGTAATGACTGGGTATCTGACTTCCGTCAAAACAGCATCAGCCCATACAGCGGTAATTATAGCTACACGACATGGCGTGATTCGCAGTATGTCGATGACGCATCTAACCGTGGTATCTACCTTGCGATGGCTGATAAATAAATATCGGTTAAACAGATCTAAAGTTTTCTCCAAACTCAGTAATGCTCTTTATGACATTGCTGAGTTTTTTTTGTGCTTTAAATAAGTGCACCTAAGGATAAATGTATCTAGTAATAAGTGTGTCTGAGTGAGTACAACCCATAGCATCATCACGTTAAAGCTTAAATTTTGACCAATAGTCATGGTTATGAAAATCAGGTGGAGAGGCGTGCTGAGAGGCAAAATATAAACTGTGCTCACCAAACTGCAAAATAACACAAGGATGTATCTGCTCAACGGTTATATTGGCAACGCTGTATTTATGGTTAGGTAATTCAGTTATAGGAATAGAAAAGCGACGTTCATATTGATAAGACGAATTTACTAGTGATAGCTCGCTCTTTATAGATGTTTCTGGCTGACTGACACTATCAGACCAGTTGATAGCTACGCGTGTGAGTCCGTCAGTATCGTATAGCGGTGTTGGTGGTAAGGTAGCAGGGTTACGATAGCCTTTAAACTTATAGAGTGCATAGCGACCATCAGGACTGGCATTGACTTCAATATAAGGCGCTGTTTGCTGACGTATCGTTGACTCTTTACCACTGATGGAGCTGCCAGTAATAAAACACTCAAGGCAGGTCTCTTCCCATAGATAGTCAGTAAATTTTACTCGGGCTTGCTGCCAAACTGGCCACGCCAATTGACTTGCTAATACGTGACTGGGTAAGGTGATTTGATAAGTTAAGCGTAATTGTAGTACGGGCTGATTAATAATATCAGCGATTACTTTGATATCGATACGCTGCAGATCATCAGTAGTTACGCCTAGCAGCTGTGCATCTTGCTCTAATGACTCTGTCGCTATACAGAGAGTAAAAGATTGATTCATTGTCTATAAAACTCGATAGTAATTATAAAAGAGTAATGAAAATGACGGCTACTAAGCATTAGTATCAGGTGCCAATTAAGTCTTCAGCTACCAGCAAATATAAAAGCCGCGAGCAAGATACATCGCGGCTTTTATATTTGCTGTCATTATTTCGAGCGTATTTTGATATTTTCAAAATGAGAACACACCCTAGTTATCAGCTCATCATCTTATTGCGCATGACGTGCTAAGTTAGACAGTTTTGGGTTTGCATTTGGGTTTTGACGTAGCAGTAGTGCCATACGGCCAATAGAGTGAACCAAAGACGCATTGGCTGCTTTGGCGAGCTGAGCACCAACGACGTCACGTTCTTCTTTGGTACCAGCAGGCAGTTTTACTTTGATAAGTTCATGATCTGATAAAGCGCGATCAATCTCTTCAGTAATGGTCGGTGTGATACCTTTGTTGCCAATCATAACGATAGGCTTTAGCTCGTGACCGATGCCTTTTAAGCGTTTGATAGTAGCGTTATCGAGTTGCATAGAATTCCTAGGTGTTGGTAAAAATAAAAAGGGTACTGTCAGAAACAGTTATTGATCATTATAGATAATATGAGACCGTCTTGCATGAGATCCGCAGGATTTTGCACGATTTTACGTGACGGAAATGTTAAACTGAATGTTTGGTTATATTATAAACGCTACTGCCCTATAAAACAGTGTTTTAACCAATAGAATTTAGTCAGTTTGTGACCAATCACGAATAAATGGCTTAATCGATGATACATTTAAAATAATCAACGTCTTATTGAGTTTAGATTGCTAGTCATAACATAATTGAAAAGAGTATATTTGAGTTTGCCAAGTCATAGGAGCAGGTATTTTGGCCACGCGTATCGAAAACAAAAAACTGTCAAAGAGCAGCAGTGCTTGGATGAAAGAACATATCGACGATCATTATGTACAGAAAGCGCAAAAAGATGGCTACCGTGCCCGTGCAGCTTATAAGTTATTAGAGATTAATGAAAAAACGAGTTTGATTAAAAAAGGCATGACGGTCGTAGATTTGGGAAGTGCTCCTGGTAGTTGGTCTCAAGTAGCTGGTCAACTGGTCGGAGACAATGGCATTTTGATTGCGTCTGACATTTTACCGATGGATACTTTACCTGATGTCACCTTTATTCAGGGTGATTTCCGTGAAGCTGAAGTATTTGATGCCATTATGGCAGAAGTAGGCGACAGGCAAGTCGATGTGGTGCTGTCTGATATGGCACCCAATACGGCTGGGAACAGTGCTATTGATCAGCCACGTATGATGTATCTGTGCGAGCTAGCAGTTGACTTTGCTTTATCAACCTTACCAGAAGGTGGCGCACTTATTATGAAAGTGTTTCAGGGTCAAGGTACACAAGAATTACGCAAGCAGATGCAGCAGGATTTTAGTAAGATTCGTAGTATAAAGCCAGGGGCTTCGCGACCGCGATCAAAAGAGATGTTTTGGATAGCGATTAAATAGTTTTAACATCAATAAGTTGCGGATCTTGTAAGCAAGATAATAAGGCACCATAAAGTAGTGCTATCGCAATATTAAAACTGTGACAATCGTTCAACGAATAATCGCGAAACCTGCTTGAATTATGCGGGTTAGCACCATATATCATGGTATATTACCTTTGTTTTTAGCATACGTTTTAGGCAAAGTCGTCTGATGACAAGCGTTTTATAAGCTCATTAACGATATATCTATGTTTTTCTATACTGATTGCTTACCAAAAAAGCCTTTGTGCTATTTTTGCATCGCGCTATTTTGAGCAAGCGTTTTTAGTATTGAAATATTTATCAAAAATGAGTAACACGTTTATAGACGTCACGTGTTTAGTAAACACACCAATAAGTAAGGGATGGGAATAACTAGTGAGCGACATGGTAAAAAATACCTTATTGTGGCTGGTGGTAATCGGCGTTTTGGTACTGGTGTTTAGCGGCTTTGATCAGTCTTCTGAGCCGGATAACCTTAACTACTCTGAGTTTGTGACCGCTGTGTCAGAGAATCAGGTAGCCAGTGTCGAAATCGATGGCGAGCAGATCACCGGCGAAAAGAAAAATGGCTCATCTTTTGAGACCATTAGACCAGCTGTGTCAGATGACCAGCTAATGCCAATGCTACGTGAGAACCAAGTCGAAGTTCAAGGAACGGCACCAAAGCGCCAAAGCGTACTGATGCAGCTACTGATAGCCAGTTTCCCAATTTTACTGATTATTGGTCTGTTCTTATTCTTTATGCGTAATATGCAAGGCGGCGCTGGTGGTAAAGGCGGTGGTCCGATGAGCTTTGGTAAATCAAAAGCGAAAATGCTGACTGAAGATCAAATCAATGTGAACTTCGAAGACGTGGCTGGTTGTGAAGAGGCCAAAGAAGAAGTCGTTGAAGTGGTCGATTTCTTACGAGATCCAGATAAATTTACCAAACTTGGTGCGACGATTCCTCGTGGTATCTTGATGGTAGGTCCACCAGGTACGGGTAAAACGTTGCTAGCAAGAGCTATCGCTGGTGAAGCAAAAGTACCGTTTTTCTCAATTTCAGGTTCTGACTTTGTTGAGATGTTTGTGGGTGTTGGTGCATCACGTGTCCGCGATATGTTCGAACAGGCGAAGAAAAGCGCTCCTTGTATCATCTTTATCGATGAGATTGATGCAGTCGGTCGTCATCGTGGCTCAGGCATGGGCGGCGGTAACGACGAGCGAGAGCAGACACTGAACCAGCTATTGGTTGAAATGGATGGTTTTGAAGGCAATGAAGGCGTTATCGTTATTGCTGCAACTAACCGTGCTGACGTACTTGATAAAGCGTTATTGCGTCCAGGTCGTTTTGACCGTCAGGTTCAAGTGGGCTTACCAGACATCAAAGGTCGTGAGCAAATCCTAAAAGTACATTTGAAGAAACTGCCAAACACCATCAGTGTAGACGCCAGTTCTCTTGCTCGTGGTACACCAGGATTCAGTGGTGCACAGCTTGCCAACCTTGTAAACGAGGCGGCATTATTTGCAGCACGTCGCAACAAGACCAGCGTCGATATGAATGACTTTGAAGATGCCAAAGATAAGCTATACATGGGCCCTGAACGCAAATCTATGGTGATACGCGAAGAAGAGCGCCGTGCTACCGCTTATCATGAAGCGGGTCATGCTTTGGTTGCGGAGCTGTTGCCAGGTACAGATCCTGTGCATAAGGTTACTATTATGCCGCGTGGTTTTGCCCTTGGTGTAACTTGGCAGTTGCCTGAACATGACCAAACCAGCATGTATAAGTCAAAAATGCTAAGTGACATTGCTATTTTGTTCGGTGGTCGTATCGCTGAAGAAGTATTTATCAACCAGATGTCAACGGGCGCTTCAAATGATTTTGAACGTGCAACCAAAATGGCGCGTGCAATGGTAACGAAGTACGGTATGTCTGACGCACTTGGTATTATGGTTTATGAAGATGATGACAATTCACAAGGATACTTTGGTGGCGGTGGCCGTACGATTTCAGAAGCCACGCAGCAAAAGGTCGATGACGAAGTACGCCGTATGCTAGAAGAGCAGTATGATATTGCTCGTGAACTGATCGAAGGTAATCAAGAGAAGATGCATGCGATGGTTGATGCATTGATGAACTGGGAAACCATTGATCGTGATCAACTGCAGGACATTTTAGCAGGAGAAGATCCACGTCCACCTAGAGTGTATCAGCATAATGAAGTAAATTTGTCTAAGAACGATATCAAAACAACGGGTACTACACCGCCACCACTACCAGCGATGTAAACTCTAGTTGATTCATATTTGATAAAAAGCCCTTTACGATAAAGGGCTTTTTTATTGTCATCATTTTATACAGGTTTTAGGACAGCATAAGATTTACTGGTATCATAAGCACAGACGAAAGCAGCTAAAAAAGATTATTAATTAGAGATCGGTCATGTCATTATTCCAGCCTTTGCCCAGCTATAAAATCACCAGTCGCGACAAAACACTGAATTTGTCGCAGCCTCATATCATGGGTATCCTAAACGTCACACCAGACTCATTTTCAGATGGTGGGCAATTTAACGGTGTAGATAATGCTGTTGCGCATTGTCAGCAGATGATAGAAGAGGGCGCGACTATTATTGATATCGGCGGTGAGTCTACTCGTCCCCATGCAAACACTGTCGCGACTACTGAGGAGCTACAGCGAGTCGTGCCAGTGGTTCACGCAATCCGGCAGCACTGCGGTGATAATATCTGGCTATCTATCGATACCAGTAATCCAAAGGTCATGCAGGCAGCCTTTGATGCTGGTGCTGATATTTGGAATGACGTCAGAGCACTAAAACGTACTGGTGCAGCAGAGTTGGCAGCGACTCTTGATATACCTGTTATGCTAATGCATATGCGCGGTGAGCCAACCACGATGAATAATCTGGCACAGTATGACGATGTGATAGGTGAGGTGAGTACAGAATTGACTGCTCGCATTCATGAAGTGATAAGCTCTGGTGTCAACAAAGATAAAATTATTATAGACCCAGGCTTTGGTTTTGCTAAAAATTACGAGCACCACTGTGCATTATTGAGTCAATTAGGCAAACTGCAGGCGTTACAGTTACCCATAATGTTTGGCATCTCACGTAAGCGCTTCTTAGCAGAAGTGTTGACTAACAGTAGCGCTCAAGCAATGCAAAGTACACAAGCCATAGAGCGAGATGCAATCGGTACGGCTGCTGGGATATTTGCGTTACAACAAGGAGCAAGTATCATCCGTACGCATAATGTAGGAATGATGCAGCAAGCAGTGGCATTGTGGAGTCAACTATCAGAATATCCTCACTAGCGTCGTCTGATAAGCCGAGACGATGGATAAGGTGTGCTACTGTGATAAATATTTATATGCTATATCTAAAATCTGTCTCTTACTGATTATTGAACCTACCATCAAAAACCACTTAAAAAATGAGAGTATCTGTATGACCAATATTATCCAACCAGAACCAACCAATGAGCAGCGCCGTATTATCTACCAGGCTCGTCGCGGTTTAAAAGAATTAGATTTTTATATCGATCCTTATGTTAAAGAGCTCTACCTAACAGCAGATGCATCTGAGCAAGAGACCTTCGCTCAGATGCTCACGCATGAAGATCCTGACTTGCTCGATTATTTTACCAATCAGAATCGACCAGAAGAGGATGATATCTGGGCGTTAGTGAATAAGATAAAAACTTGGCGCCATACCAAAGACTTAGTGTAGAAGTAGCGAAACTGATGACTCCAATATTTGACGTTTTTCATGACATACTCATATGACGCTGGTAACCTCACTACGCATTGATATCGCTATTCAAACTGCCAGCCGTTTACGGTGGTTACTTTATGCCAGCCTAGTGGTCACAATGATGGTGTTGGCATGGCTGGCATCTTTGGTATTATGGCAGTATGTACTTATTTTAGTAGTCTCAGTAGCCGTTGCCAGTTATCTCATTATATCCCGTCCGACACCGTTACGCATCAGCCAGCCGCCGCTAAGACAACGTCTTGATAAACAGTGGCAGCTGTTGATTCGCACGGGTCGAGGTGATGAGTTGTGGCATGCTCAATTACTCACTGTACATCGCTACCCATGGGTAATTATTATTAATTTTAAAATAACAGAGCCTTATCGAAAGCCTTTATCGATAACAGTCTTCCGTGACCAAGTAAATAGTGAGAACTGGAGGGCGCTCAATGTTCTAGCCAATACCGTTATGGAGTAAACTTCATAGGGCTTTATCAAATTTTTATGTCAACTTGACCCTCATATCCATGAACTTACGAACACCTACATGTCATAACAAAACACCTATCTTGCTGTTCCAAGACATTTGCTATATTAATAAACAAGCATAAAGCATATAAACCAACCACTTGATGTCGCAGATTTTATACATGTAAAAAGCACGTATCTGTCGGCTTAAGTGGTGGTTTTTTATTATAATTAATATGACAAAGAGGAATAGAAAATGAGTTTATTAGGGAATTTAGTGAGTCAAGTTGCCCGTAGCGCGATGAACCCAGATGACGCTCAGCGTAATCCGGTAAACCAGCGTGTCGAACCACGTCGTACAGGTGGCTTAGGTGATATATTAGGCAGTGTGCTTGGCGGTAGTAGCCAGGCTGGTGGTTATAATCCGCAGCAGTATGACCGCAAGCCTGATAATGGTTTTGGTTTAGATGACATTATAGGTGGTTTGGCAGGCGGTAACCAACGTGGTAGTGTGAGCTCAGGCGCTGGTGGGTTAGGCGACATCTTGGGTAGTGTATTAGGTGGTCAACGTAGTAGCAGCGGTTTTGGTGGTAAAGGAATGCTTATCGCTGTTCTTATGCCGATGGTACTAAGCTGGATCAAGCGTAATGGTGGTATAGGCGGTGCACTATCAAAAATCACTGGTATGGGACACGGCGCTCAAGCACGCTCTTGGATGAGTACGAACGAGGCTAATGACAATCTAGACCCAAATGAAATCAATCGCTTGTTTGACGAAAGCGAAATCCAGCAAGTGGCCGCTCGTACAGGTGCCAACGAAACAGAAGTACGTCAAGGACTTGCTGAATTATTACCTGAAGTCATGAACCAGCTAACCCCTAATGGCAACCTAGACAATGAAGCGGAAGCAAATGAAGAAATCGATCAAATCATAGGTCAACTGTCTAACCGTCTTGGTACGTTAAAATAATCAATTTGAGTTAAAGCTGTCTACGCTATGAATTTCTAGAGCGGTGGCACTCTTAAATCATGACTATGGGGCACATCTCACGATGTGTTCTTTTTTTGTCTCGTTTAAAGCATATTATTAATATGATAATTGACGATATATTATAAAGAACGAATCAAAAGCGGTCAGCCAAAGTGTCTGTTGTGTAGTTGAGCGCTGCGAAACACACATCGGTATTAAATCCTCTGTATTGCAAAAATCGCAGTTGTTTTGCTTTTTCCTTTTGCTCAGTAGGGACGTTGTCACCGTATTTTTTGGTACGTGCGATGACAGCCAGTTTGAGCCAATCTACGCCATCGACTATATTGTCTTCACTGTCCTCTACAAACTCGCTAAACTCATCCGATTCTGCATTTGCCATATCGATCAGCTCATCGATGTTGCCTGGCATAGCGATCTTCTTGCGGTAGAATTCTTGCTTGATGCGTCCGCGTCCACGACCTTTACGGATATTTTCACGTATGAGCATAAGGGTGGTGCGGTAATCACTCTGATAGCCTTTTTCTTCAAACTCATCGAGTAGGGCATCGACCTTTTCTGGATCTTGCTCCTTATCGATTAGTTTTTGCTTAAGTTCAGCTTTGCCATATTCGCGGCGCGACAAATAATAAAATGCTAGCCAACGCAATCGGCTTTCGGCTTTGATCGCATCGATTTCTGCTTGTTTTTGTTCAGGTGTATGTAAATAAGCCTTAAGTGCAGCTGGGATATTGTCGTTTTGACTGTCCGTTTCGCTGTTGTGAAAAGGGTATAATTCGTTCTTATCCTCTAAGTTGCTTAGAGATAGCTCAACGTTATTATTCATAGCAGGATGGTTACTGGTTTCATCACTATGAATGCTATGCTTAACTTCTGCTAGCATCTCCTTAATCGTTTGCGCTTCAGGCGGTTGATAAGCGGAGGCATTACTTGGCTCAGCAGTGAAATTAGCTGCTGGATGGAAACGCTTTTTACGTTTTTTAGATTTAGAGACTTTGGTTGTACTAGAGGAGGGCGTTTCGAAAAAAGTGCTATCGATAGTAGAGTCATTGAGAGATGAGCTGTCTATCTTTGAATGGGTAGAGCGCTTGGAATAGGTAGAGGGCTTGCTAGATTTGGTTGGCTTTTTAGGTGAGTCTTTAGCAGTATACTTGATTGGTCTTTTTCGTTTGCTCTCGGTAGAGCCAGCTGAGTCGGAGTCCGACTCAGCTAGAATATCAGCCAATGTTTTAATTTTCATAATCAATCATAACTATTTATAGCAGTTACCGATAATGGTTAGACCGTTATTGTACGGGCTCAGGAGCCGGCTCTGCATCCTTTGTTTCACTGCTTTTTTTCTTACCGAGTTTTTCATCACGAATCTTATCTTCGATTTCTTCGGCGATAGCAGGGTTTTCTTTCAAGAACAGCACAGAATTGGCTTTACCTTGACCGATTTTTTCATCGCCGTAGCTATACCATGAGCCTGCTTTACCAACAGCACCAATCTCGACACCCAAATCAATGACTTCGGCCAAATGATTGGTACCTTCGCCATAAGTAATCTCAAATTCTGCTTGGCGGAAAGGCGGTGCCATTTTGTTTTTGATAACTTTGACACGGGTTTGGTTACCTATGATCTCATCACCGTTTTTGACCGCACCAATACGGCGAATATCCATACGGACAGAAGCATAGAACTTAAGGGCATTACCACCAGTCGTGGTTTCTGGACTACCAAACATAACACCAATTTTCATACGAATCTGGTTAATAAATACTACCATGCAATTAGAGCGTTTAGCATTACCCGTAATTTTGCGCAGTGCTTGGCTCATCAGACGTGCTTGTAGACCCATATGTGAGTCGCCCATCTCGCCTTCAATCTCTGCACGCGGAGTCAAAGCAGCTACTGAGTCAATAACGATCATATCGATCGCCCCTGAACGTACCAGCATATCAGTGATTTCAAGCGCCTGCTCACCATTATCAGGTTGCGATAATAGTAGGTCATCAGTATTTACCCCAAGCTTACGTGCATAAACAGGGTCAAGCGCATGCTCAGCATCGATAAAAGCACAAGTGCCACCTTGTTTTTGACACTCTGCAATAGCCTGTAGGGTCATCGTGGTCTTACCTGAGCTTTCAGGACCATAAATTTCAACGATACGACCTTTTGGTAATCCACCTATACCAAGCGCGATATCTAAACCAAGAGAACCTGTCGATACTACATCAGCATCAAGAATGGCTGATTCATCACCCAGATGCATGATGGTGTTTTTACCAAATTGCTTTTCAATTTGACCTAATGCCGCTTTGAGGGCTTTGGCTTTATTGTCGTCCATATTGGATTCCTTGTTTTCGATAATTGATTTGACGCTATAGATAAAACACTTATAGGGTTGAGCACTATAATCAGTGTGCATCCCATGTCACTAAGGATGTGCATACACAGTCATCAGTGTTTGGGTATCTAGCAAAATAAAGAGGTTGTCACACGCATGGTATGAGTAGTAATATCGAAGATATCGCTCTACTATACAGTAAAATTAAATAACGAGAGAAGTAAAAATAAGTTTGTAATTACGAGCGCTACAGTAATTTTTAAGCTGTATTATAGCTATTAGCCATTGTAGAAGACGCTGTAGTGCTACTGATTTGATAGAGTAATTATAACAAAGTTTAAGCAGTATATTGAGGCGTGAGCGATGCTATACGACACTATATGTCGTGTGAGTAGAGATACAGGTTTATAAAAACAGTTCCTGATATAAAATGATTTTGAACCTGATAAAAGCCATACTTGTCAATAGACCAACGAGTTGTCCACAACAAATAATGCGCTTATTTTTATTGATTGTGAAACATTATAAATAACTAAAATTTTTTTAAAAATATTTAAAATAATTTTTTACGCCTTTATATTTAATTTAAGTTGTTGATTTTAAATAATTTTAAATTTGTACAAAAAGTGAACGATTTTATCTTATCCTTTAAGTTATCTGGCTATAAACTTGTCAAGTGGTGACTTATACACAGGGTTATCCACAGCTTATGGGGAGAACTCTCCAAGCCCTTATAATATCTATGCTTGCGTGAATAGACAATATTTTAAAAGCGCTCAATCGTATCTATTAAGAATCAACAAAGACTGTTTTTCGGTAGTAGCCTATGTCTTAAGTGATATGTTTCACATAATAATATTTTATCTTTTTTCACGTACTATCATACTATAGGCCTTTAAAGTCAGCGGTGTGACTCGGTAAAGCCGATTAATAAACTATTAAGCATACTTATAGGTATGATGGCAAGCTTATAAACAGACATAAAAAAGCGGCTAAATAACGTAGCCGCTTTTTTGGACATCACTAGATCAGATGATTTGTATTAGTCTTTGATATAGATCAAATCCCAAACACCATGACCGCGCTCGAGACCACGTCGCTCGAATTTGGTCATTGGGCGAAAGTCAGGACGGTCGGTGAAATTGCCGACGCCTGCTTTGTTGGTTAAGCCTGAAAAACCATCTAGCACCTCAACCATCCAAAAGGCATAATGCTCCCAATCAGTTGCCGTATGGAACCAACCGCCTTGCTTTAGACTGCGTGTCAGAATAGTCATACGCTCAGGACTGACAAAACGGCGTTTATAATGGCGTTTCTTTTGCCATGGATCAGGGAAGTAAAGCTGAATACGATCAATATGGTTTTCTGGCAGTTGTTTGAGCAGTTGAATAGCATCGCCATTGATGATTTTGACATTGCTCAAGTCTTGTGTGCCTGCCATGTAGGCGCATTTACCAATACCAGGCTCATGCACTTCGACACCGACGAAATTGCGAGTAGGTTCTGCTGCTGCCATTTCAATAAATGAATCACCCAAGCCAAAACCAATCTCTAAAGTAAGCGGTGCGTCAGTACCGTTTGGGCTATCAGCGAACAGCGCTCGCAAGTCATCAATACCGGTAAGGTCGCCATCACCAAAACTGTTATTAACCAGATATTTAGAAAATTCTGGTGCAGTCAGAGCCAGCTCGGCATTTTTATTCATGTGCGTGCGACGCTTCATAAATGTATTGACGATACGGATATGTTTGTCAGAAGTAGGCTCTGCCTCTTGGTGAGCACTTGTATCAGTGTTGATAGAATCGCTGGTGCTATTCAGAGTGTGCTCATCAGTAGTATCGGTACTATTGATGGTGTCGTTGATATCAGAATGTTGACTCATAGGGTTACTAGGGCTTAATTAGGTGGGTAGTGTCTGCTTATTATAAGTTAAATCTATACAACTGTGAATGTGCAATGCGACTTTAGCGCGTTCGCTGTTTGGTTATCCAGTTTTTCTATCTTATACGTGGGTTTTGGCGTTATTATAGAGCTATCGTTGATAGATAATTTTTTAGAATAAGTAGAGCGTATCGTTATGCTATTTATTGAGACGGATTCACCGCCACCGTTTTACCAAGATTCATTGACACCTGCTAAACGTAAGCAGTTAGACAGATGGTACATCGGCAGTCGCACTCAGCGCTATTATCTCAAACGTTTTGAGCAGTTCGATCAGCAAGGGTACCTATCACCAAAATGGCATTGGGCTGCGTTCTTTATCACTTTTCCTTGGTTGTTATACCGTAAACGCTACATGGATGCGATTGTCTATAGTGTGGCAGGGTGGTCGTTCATTCAGCTCAATGTGGCTATCGTGCTCGTTGCATTCGAATTTGTAGCGATGTCCTACGTACCAGATGCTTATCAAATGGTTACCCGTATTGGCATTGCAGCCGTTATCTGGCTGTTCTGGTCTGCAATGGTGGCGCGCTGGACAGATGCATATTATTACCGAATGGCGCGGCGTGAGATCGCTGATGCGATTAATGACCATCCGCGAGACGAAGCTGCACAAAAAGCGCATTTAAAAAAAGAGGGCGGGGTTAGTTTATTTGGCTTAGCATTGGGGTTCGGTTTTTTCGCCTTTGCATTGCTGGTAATCAAAGTACAGTTTTTGCCTATTATTGCCAAGCCAAAAGAGAATGAGGTGCTATTTGAGGCTTACGACATTGCCAAAACTGCCCAGAACCGCGTGGCACTGATTTATCAGCAGACAGGGCAATGTCCAATAGGTCTGCCGCTGAGTACTGACGATCAACAAGTGCGCATGAGTGTCGATAATCGGGCTGCTGGTGTGCTGGAGACCGACTGTGCAGTGACGGCGACGATTCAAAACGTAAGGTTTCCCATACGTTACCTGAACGAGCAGACATTGGTCTTTTATCATGTCCCAGACAGCGATAATTGGGGCTGCACCAGTTCACTGAACAAGAAACAAGCCCCCAAAAGCTGTACGTCTGACTAGGAATTGAACATCCCTACTATTTAGAGTCAGTTGCGATATCGTCTGGTTTATCAACTGGTGTCGCTTGACTCTTTAATGCCTCGTAAAAATCTGTCAGATCCATTTTACGCGCCTTGCCAATATCTTCATCAAACAAGCTCTCAAGTTCTGCCATCGCCGATTGTGCTGACTCAATCATACTGGCTTCGTCATCATAGATCGCTTGCTGACGCTCAATCAAGTCATCATCATAATCACGGAACGTTCTTACGGTTTCTCGTGCTTTTTCGGGAGAGATGCCGAGCAGTTGCAGTGACTCACGTGACATATCAAGAGATGACAGATAAGTCTCACGCCAAATGTGACGCACACCCACTTCGCGTAAGCGGTAGTAGTGCTGACGATCGCGCGCTCTTGCCAATATAATCAACTCAGGGTAGTTCTTGCGTAAATATTGGGCGGTGGTGATAGAGCGCTCCAAATCATCGATTGCCAAAATAAATACACGCGCTTTTTGAATACCTGCGGCTCGTAAAATCTCAGGGTTTTTTGGATCACCATAATAGACCTGGTTACCGAATTTTCGTACAAAATCGACTCGGTTTGCAGAGCGTTCAATGGCGGTAAATTCGATATTATGCATACGAAGTACACGACCAATAATCTGACCGACTCGGCCAAAGCCTGCAATAATCACTTGGTGCTCATGATCAGGGATGGTGTCGTATTCGCGGCTAGGTTTGCTTTTAGCAAATAATGGCTCACCTATTTTTTCTAATAACAAAAACGCCAGCGGAGTGAGTGCCATCGAGATGGTTACTACAAGATTTAAGGTATTGGCCAGCTCAGGACGTAAGACATTTTGGGCCGTGGCAACGCTGAATAATACAAAAGCAAATTCACCGCCTTGGGCGAGAGTCACACCCAATCTGATACTGGTGGGCCAGCGGTTGCCTGATATTTTTGCGATAGCTGCAATCACGGCAAATTTGATAAACATCAAGGCAAGCGCACAGCCAATGATAAATATGGGCTTGGCCAAAATAAGTTTGACGTCAGTCAACATACCGACCGACATGAAAAATAGACCCAATAGTAAACCTTTAAAAGGTTCGATACTGGCTTCTAACTCGTGACGATATTCAGAGTCAGCCAGCAGTACACCTGTCAAGAATGCACCTAGCGCCATTGATAGACCAATCTGCCCCATCAAGATAGACACACCCATAACGATAAATAATGCGACCGCTGTGAGCAACTCTGTTGCACCACTTGATGCTACAAATTTAAAGAAAGGTCGAACGACATAGCGACTGGCAAAAATAAGACCAGCAAACACCGCGAATACTTTGCCAAAATAAAGCAAATCGTAGCTCTGTTCACGCACCCCTGACAAAAACGGAATCACTGCTAATAATGGGATAACGGCGATATCTTGGAACAATAGAATAGTAAAGGCTTCTCGGCCATGGGTGCTTGATAGTTGCTGTTTTTCAGTCAGTATTTGCAGTACAAATGCAGTAGAAGAGAGCGCTAAACCAAAACCAACGATAAAGGCAGTATCTAGCTGTAATGAGAAAAAGTGATGCAACAGTCCCATCAACAACGTACCAGTCAGCCCAACCTGTAGACCACCAAGGACAAATATAGAGCGGCGTAGTGCCCAAAGCCGTGAAGGTTGCAGCTCGAGTCCGATAATGAACAACAGCATGACCACGCCAAACTCTGAAAAGTGCAACAAGCTCTCAGCATCACCCGCCACATCCAATCCACTGGGACCCAATATGAGTCCTGTGATGAGGTAACCTAAGACCGTAGCTATACCAAAGCGTTTACCAAGGGGGACAAAGAGCAGCGCTGCTCCTAAGAAGATAGTGGCTTGTAACATTAAGTTTGGTGAGCCGGCGGCGGCAGCGAACATCTGGAATCCTCAGAAATTAGGACAAAATAAGCAATTTAAAACGGGCGTAGTTGGCAATAAGTCGCGAAACACTATCGACACTATTATTTTTTACGGTAAATTTTCCACACACCATTGTCTGCAAGCGGGTTGTTATAAGCATCATTGCGACGTTTACGTGGTGTTTGCCTACTATCGACAATCTTAAAATCAGGCAGGGCATGGACGATAAGACCAGTACGATAAAAACGTACGCGTTCAGGCTCTAACATCTCACCTTTACTGTCGCGGCAAAAAACATAAGCACGCAGATCGATAAATTCACGATGAGCGACTAAACGTGCTTCATCGTCGTTATCTAGCACCGCTGTCATGCGGGCAACTTCATCATCAGTATAGGGTCCACACTTATCTGTAAGTGCACCGACTGAGCCAAAGCTTTTGGACTCTTTGGCACGCGTTTTGGTTAAATGAAGGCGCTGAACATGATAGATAAACTGCGGTATCTCAAGGC
Organism: Psychrobacter sp. PP-21; assembly: GCF_033790785.1. NCBI lineage: Bacteria > Pseudomonadati > Pseudomonadota > Gammaproteobacteria > Moraxellales > Moraxellaceae > Psychrobacter > Psychrobacter sp. PP-21. The sequence goes on from NZ_JAMYEB010000007.1 coordinate 66,007, forward strand.
TGGCTGGTAGCGGTAGATAATCAGGTGGCATATTGGCTGCGGGATAAAAATCCTTGGCGCGTTCAAGTAGGTTTTGCCAGCGCTGCTGATAAGCTTGTACCTCGGCTAAATTACCTTCATAGATAGGCATGTCACGAATCTGCCGCAAAATATCAGGCGGAAACTGCTCATGACGAAAATTGGCAATGTCTTCTTGCAACGTCGATAACAAAACTTTGGCGTGTTTTTTGCCGTCTTTTGACGTGGGATCATCGATATAGTCTGGGGCGACAAAGGGTGCTGAGCGTCTAGACATAATGTTGTATCATCAATTGATCGTGAATAAGGTTTTCAGTCTTAAGTATACAGAATTTATATCAAAAATATGGTTGCAAGACAGAGTTTTTCATCGCTTTTAACATGCCATTACAATCATAGAGTCAAATTTTATAGAAACACCAGCTTAATAGAAGCGTAGGCTGGTTGGAAATTTAAGTGAGATGTACTTTTTATTGCTTCATATGTTTTTATTTTTAATATCTTACAAAACGATAAATATTACTACCTAATCAAGCAAATTATCGCGACTGCTGTTTATGCGTAAGTACCTATCAGGCTTGGCTATGTCTCCTAAGCGGCGTAATCCATTACATACTATTAGCAAAATATCCATCAGCATCTTTTGCATGGGATTAATACTCTCAGTTGGGTTTTGGTTGCTGATGATGTCAAATATGGGGTGAGGTTATCTACCCAATATCTGTAATGGTTGTTTAGATATTTGGATTAGGATGACGTTATTCATAGTGGGTATCAGTCTTTGGCTAGTGACAGTGGCAGTATCAGGGACTTGGTTCACTTTACACCTGCAGCGCTTTTGTTGTCGCTGGATCAGACGAAACCAGTAGCATAGAGACTAGTAGATTAGAGACCAGACCTAACTTAGTGAATTAGATCTGAATGAAAGTGAATAAGTTATGCTGTTAGTGATTATGACCAATATGACTGTTACCAGTAGGTGATCGGCCAGATATATCGCAGACGAGTGCTTCACTATGTGAGCTGTTTTGTGGATGTGACGAGCTCTCTACTTGAATAGTCGCATGATGAATACCAAGTGTCGATAAGTTTGTCTCAAGACTAGCAATCAAGATGCTCGACTCGTGAATGCTCATTTCTCCATCGACCACGACATGGCAAGATAAAGCATTTAAGCCACTAGTAATGCTCCAGACGTGTAAGTCGTGTACTTTTTGTACTTGAGGATGTGTAAGTAGTTTTTGTTCGACATCGACTAGTGAGATATTGGCAGGAGTGCCCTCCATCAATATATGTACAGAGTCACGTACGACGCGGTAACCACTAACTAATATAAGGAGAGCGACGATTATGGATGCTGCGGCATCTGCCCACACCCATCCAAAACCCATCATTAGTAGCGCTGCAATAATGGCAGCGACAGAACCTAATAAATCGCTCAATACATGCAGATACGCACTTTGCATATTGAGATTGACTGGTTTTTTATGATCAGCTGGTTTTGCCTTGGTATCTGTAATTTTGGTATCTGTGGCATCTGTAACATTGGCATCATTGCTCTCGTGGCTGTGCCCATGTGACGCTTCACCATGGTTGCCGCGATGCATCAGCCATGCAACTAAAATATTAATCAACATCCCTATGGTAGCTATGATCAGCATGCCTTGGGTTGCAATTTCTGGCGGTGAGTTAAAGCGTTTGATTGCCTCGTAAAAAATCATCAAGGCAATAATAACGAGGGTGGCGCCATTAAAGGTAGCGACCAATATCTCAAAACGTTTATAGCCAAAAGTTTTTTGATGGGTGGCTGCTTTTTCACCGATTTTGAATGCTATGAGAGTCGCGCCAAGTGCTATCGCATCACTCAGCATATGACCTGCATCAGATAGAAGCGCCAAGCTCCCAGTGAGCCAGCCACCAATAGCTTCGATGAACATATAGCCAGTAATGATAACAAAGCTAAACAGTAAGGTGCGCTGATAGCCTTTGGTATCTTGCGATGTTGGTCTTTGCTCTAAGCGGGAATCATGGTCGTGACGATGCTGATGGTGGTCATTGTTGTCGTGATTTTCATCGTCATTGTGATTATGCACTTCAGGACTATTCTGACTCATAGCAGCACTCAAATTAACTAGTATTTAGGTTAAGTGAACAGTATCAACTGTAGATCAAGCAGGTGTAGGGTTTCTATCGCAGACCGTTTAACAACTATTATAAATTTAACATAGCTACCTATCATAATCTGTTACGACGACGTAAACACAGTGCAGAAGGCAGAAAAACAATGTAGATAAAGAGAAGCACTACGATGCTGCTTGATAAATCAACAACACCATAATGTTTGAGGTTACCAGCCGACAGGATCGATATCTAACGTTAATTTAAGGTATTTTACACTCGGTAGTGTAAGTACAGGCTGCCACCACTGGTTCAATACGTGGTGCAGCTGCTGTCGGTCCTTAGCCAAAAGCAATAGCTGTGCATGATAGCGACTGTTTTTTTTACTCATTGGCGCATCAATGGGACCAAGAACAGCAAGATTATGTGCACTGGGCAGATGCGCAATGGCATCTTTGAGGGCTTGAGTAGTGGCCGCCAGAGTTTTGCCTTCACAGCGTATCAGTGCGGCATGACTGTGAGGAGGTAGCCCCATCATTCTGCGCTCTTGTAATAGCTCACGAGCAAATGATAGATAACCATCTTTTACCAGCTTTAATAAAAGCTCATTGTCAGGTTGCAAGGTCTGAATCAAGACGCGACCAGCTTTGTCACCACGACCAGCACGCCCTGCCACTTGTATCATAAGCTGTGCGGTATGCTCAGGCGAGCGAAAGTCTGCTGATAGAAATCCGCGATCAGCATTCGGTAAGCAAACTAGGGTGACATTAGGGAAATGATGACCTTTGGCGACCATTTGTGTCCCGACCAATATGGCAGGGTTACCTTGGTTTATTTGCTCGTAGATATTCTCCCAGCTGTCTTTGCGCCTTGTGGTATCACGATCGATTTGGATAATCGGATAGAGCTCTTTACTGGTTTGAGGGTTAGCAAATATGGCATGTAGGTTTTCGCTCAGCCTTGTCGTACCCATACCTTTAGCATCTAGGTTTTGACTGCCGCAATCAGGGCACGTCGTTGGAATATAAGCTTGCCAATCACAGTGGTGGCACTTTAGATAAGAGCTAGCTGCATAGCTACTGTACTGAGACTGACTATTATAATGGACGGTTAGATGTGCATCACAGCGAGGGCAGTCTGCCTGCCAACCACAAGCCTCACATAACAACACAGGAGCATAGCCGCGGCGATTCAAAAATATCAGTACCTGATCACCCGCTTCTAGCGTTTGTTTGATGGCACCAATCATGGCGTCTGTCAGTCCTGTATCATAGCGCGCACCATCATCTTGGGCTTGCTGATGCGTGCTTTGCAGGCGCGCATCGATCAGTTGCATGGTTGCAGGCTTGGCATTACCAGGACGAGTGAGTAACTGATACTCTGTCAGCTTACCGTCATCAACCAGTTTCAGATGCTCAAGAGAGGGCGTCGCTGTACCGAGTATGACTGGAATTCTGTTTTGTAGGCCGCGATAGAGAGCAACATCAGCAGCATGATAGCGCAAAGTGTCTTGCTGCTTGTACGAGCCATCATGTGCTTCATCAACAACAATAAGCCCCAGCGCTGCAAATGGATATAGCACCGCTGATCGCGTACCGATAATGATTTGTGCATGACCTGTGCGGCAATCTTGCCAACCTTGGAGACGATGCGTATTGGTCATACCTGAATGTAATAAAACAATATGAGCGGCAAAGCGACTGGCAAACCGTGCACGTGTCTGCGGTGTGAGTCCAATCTCAGGCACCAAAATAAGCACTTGCTTGCCTGCTTCTAATACTGCTTGCATCGCTTGTAGGTAGACTTCAGTTTTGCCGCTACCGGTAATACCATTCAACAAAAACCCAGTATAAGTCTCAGACTCATGGGCTGCAACAATGGCATCGACGGCAAGTTTTTGCTCGTCATTTAGATCAAGTGGCATCTTGGCTAATTTAACAGGAGAGGGGGGCTTTTTTGGTTGAATATAGCGCTCGATAAGTCCCTTGTCTTCTAGCGTCTTTAAAAATGCCCGCTGCATACCTTCTAATAGCAATACGTCTTCACTTGCCCCATGCTGACCATGTAGCTTGAGCATATCAAACTGCTGTTTTTGTTTTTTAGCATTGGCATGAAAGTCATCATCAGTGATATGCGGCAAAATTCGCCAATGGGTAATCAGCAAATCTAGCGGCTTACCTTGACGCACGAGACTTGGCAAAATGACAGCTAATACGTCACCAAGCGGATAGTGATAGTAGCGCGCAAGCCAATAGGCCAGCTTGAGCATACTAGGATCTAGAATAGACTCCGTATCCAAACACTTATTGATAGCCTTGATTTTGCTAACCGGTACACTGCTTCTGTCCTCAGAGACATGGGCAATGACGATGCCAATCAAGGTCTGACGACCAAATGATACTTCAACGCGGCTACCGATTTGCGGTATCAAACCGTCTGGTGACGCAAGCATATCTGCTGGTAGGCTGTAGTCAAACACCCGATAAAGGGGTACGGGTAGAGCAACTTGGACCAACATAAACGGCTTCGCAATATCATCAGGTTAATGGGGGATAAAAGGCAGAGACTAATAAGCTTAGCATGATGCTAAGCTTATTATAGAACGATTTATAGCGTGCTAATTAAGTAGAGTCTATATCAGCACTGTTTAATATTGAGTACTGTTTGATATCCAGTATTAGTCAATATATAGGATAGACTCGATTTCGACCACACCACCTTTTGGTAGGGCAGCGACCTGTACAGCAGCGCGGGCAGGGTAAGGCTCGCTTAAGTTGGCAACAAACACGTCATTCAAAACCGCAAAATCACTTAAGTCAGTCAAAGAGACGTTGAATTTAACCACGTCATTTAAACTACCGCCAGCCGCTTCACAGATCGCTTTGATGTTCTCAAATACTTGCTCCGCCTGTGCCTTAAAGCCTTCTCTCAATTCCATAGTTTCAGGGTCAAAACCAAGCTGACCTGAGATATAAACAGTGTTACCGACTTTGACCGCTTGTGAATAAGTACCTACCGCTGCAGGTGCGTTGTCTGTTTGGATGGTTTGACGAGTCATATGATGTCCTTTGAATATTTTATGGGTTTGCTGCTAAAAGCTCAGTAGCATTACGTATGATTATTTTAGAAAATGCTAAAGTCTCAATGTTAGGTTTTCATGTCTCTCTAACGAGTATCTAACAGATAGTATCGATAAATAGACATGACTATTATAATTGATATAAGCGCATGATGTTAGGGAAGCCGAGTAATGAGCGCAGCTCGCGAATGCCTTGAGCCAAGTGGTTGCGACTGCGTACAATGATATGGACAATAGTATCGCTATTACGTACGTCAACGGTTTCAACACCCATATTCAATTGACGTAAATGGTAAATGACTTCACTGATTTGCTCATCACTAAGCGCGATAGAGAGTTTTAGGTAAGCAGGAAAACGGATTTTGCCGCTATTTTGTATATCGTTATCATCCGTATCACCCTGCATTATAGTAGTGTCATTGCGCCACCGTAGCTGGATAACCTGATAGGGGTTGTCTTTACGAATGTCATCAAGTGAGAAGCACTTGTGTCTATGAACCACCAAACCGTGGCGTGATAAATGCCCAACGATCGGGTCACCATAAATCGGATGGCAGCAGTTGGCAAAATCAAGTTCAACCCCAGATGCATTGGCAATCAACTGCTGTGGCTGAGTCATATCATCGTGGTGCGCTTGAGCTTGCAGGCTGCTCACTTCGTCACTAAACAGACGAGTAACGACCAGTTGCGGCAGTAGTGTGCCAGAGCTGATTTGTTCAAATAGAGCGTTCTTTTCGGCTAGTCCGCGCCATTCCGTCAAATCTTTCCAGTCATTGTCTGTCAAATCATCGAGTGTTTTTTGATAGGTTTTGAGGGCACGATCTAACGCTTGACGACCGTGGTGCTGTTTGTCAGCGGCAGACAAGTCCTTGAACCAACGTAAAATCTCTTCGCGTGCTTTATTGGTAACCACAAACCCTAGCCACTCTGCTTTTGGTTCAGAATGGCTGTTGACTTCGATTTCAACCGCTTGTCCGTTTTTTACCACCGTACCGAGTTTTGCAGGTTTACCGTCGATGTTTGCACCAACAGCGACGTTACCGATCATAGGCCCAACGGCATAAGCAAAATCAAGTGCGGTTGCACCTTGTGATAGCTCGTAAGCTCGGCCTTTTGGACTATAACAAATGATCTTACTAGAATGTAGATAGTCCATTAAGTCATTGATAGTGGAGACCGCTGCTGAGAAATTGGGACTGTTTTCGTTCAAGCTGTCTTCATCGACCAAGTCTTTCATATTACGTAAAGAAGCTTGGATAACCGACTGGCTGACGTCGGAGGCGTGCTCTGCACCAATAACACCAAGCCTTGCTGCGCTTTGCATTTGCTTGGTCAAGATAGTGACCTTGACGACATCGTTATCGCGCTCATAGATAAGCGTAAGCGATTGATTACCACCCGGTAGCGGCCTACGAATATTATCAGCAATGTGCGTATCGTCGATTTGATACTTTTTAATCAAATAATAAGCCAGCTTGTCACAGGCTTCGATATTGTCGAGGACAATTTCAAACGCATAATGACGTAGTAGGGTATTGATCTCACCGCGGTTGCGGAAAAACTGACGATATATCACCACACGATTGTCCAAAACTTTGACCAGCCCGTTAAGGTCTAAGTTGTTGAGGACGATACTTAAATAGCGGTGAATGGCTTCTCTTTGAAAATTACGTCCAAGTCCATGCTGTAAGAGCTTATCAGACAGTTTGTTATACATACCAGAATCAAGGTTACGGTAGCACAGCACCTCGATATAGTCGGCAATATCATTAAGACCCATCAATCGTGCAAATGGGACATAAAAGTCCAAGGTTTCTTGTGCGGTCGTGCGCTGCTTTTCAGGGCGTACCGCATCAAGCGTAGACATATTATGTAAGCGATCAGCAAGCTTGATAATCAGTACACGTGGGTCAGCAAGCGTCGCGGTCAAGATTTTGTGAAAAGTGGCCGCTTTATTTTGTTGCTTGTTGTGAGAGGATGATTTGAGCTTGGTCACGCCATCGACCAGTCTCGCTACTATCTTGCCGTAGCGCTGCTCGATCTGTTCGTCACTCACGTCAGTATCTTCGACCGTGTCATGCAAGATCGCGGCGATGATGGTGTCTCTATCTAAGCGAAAGCCTGCCAATATCTCAGCCACTGCGATGGGGTGAGTGATATAAGGTTCCCCTGATTTACGCTTGTCTTTGATATGCGCAATATCACCGAACTCACAGGCATCAATAATGTCACGGCGCTCAGCGGCAGTGAGATAACCTACTGAACGTAGCAGGTTATATTGAGCATCATCAACGAGATGATGACTGAGTTTGGGTAGGGTTTGACTCATAAAATAACAATCCTATTTTCCATTACCTACTTATTTGACCATTTCTCGAAGCAAATGATGATGAAATATCGACCTACCGTATGAATCGTAAATAAGAGTAGGCCATTCTCTAATTAATCGCAAATTGCATTCAATGTCAACTGATAAGCGAGTAGGCAAGATAAAAATCCAAAATTTTTCACTTAGTGGTCTATTTTAGAAGATAAATGGTTATCAAAATCGCGAATACAATAGAGTCACAACCAAAAAACCACAGCCTATGCTGTGGTCTCTATTGCTGATCAAGATATATAGCTGTCTTATTTAGAAGCTACAATCCTAAAAGCTATGATCGCCTGACAACGCTAAATCTAATGAGCTAGTAGCAAAGTTATGCTCTGGCTGATTTAGAATATCACGGGTGATTTTGCCAGCGGCAATTTCACGTAGCGCCAGTACGGTAGGCTTGTCATTGTCAACATCTACCAATGGCTCAGAAATACCCTTTGCCAATTGACGGGCACGCTTGCTTGCGACCAAAATTAGCTCAAAGCGATTATCAACATTATCCAAACAATCTTCAATCGTTACTCGTGCCATAAATAGCTACCTCGGTTGTTTTTATTAGTCACGGACTTTGACCGCCACTCAATAAAAATAATATCAAATACATAAAGGGGGATAGCTACATATTATAGCATTTTTTGCTAAGCTGCGTAGTTGCTTTTTATATCATCTTATTGGACAAGCAGCTTTAGTCGCTGATGCTAAGTTTACTCCGCTGCAGGCTTGTTTAGCAAGTTGCTAATCGTACGATGATAACGCTGCTGCTGACGAGCAAGCGTTTGCCTATCAGCGATAATAAGTGCTTTTAGCTCAGCCAAAGCCACTTCAAAATTATCATTAATAATCACAAAATCAGAATTGACGTACTGTGCCATTTCATGAACAGCACCAGCCAGACGTCGTTCTATAACTTCGCTGGTATCTTGTGCGCGAGTTGATAGGCGCTGACGCAAGGTATCAATACTAGGCGGCAAAATAAAAACAGTCGTCGCATCAGGGAATATTTTTTTGACTTGGGTGGCGCCTTGCCAGTCAATCTCCAAGACCACATCGATACCTGCCGCAAGCTGGGAGCGTACGCTCTGCTCTGAGGTGCCATAGTAGTTTCCGAATACTTCTGCATGCTCTAAAAATTTATTTTCGCCAATAGCTTTTACGAAGCTATCCACATCTGTGAAATGATAGTGATGTCCATCAATCTCGCCTGGGCGCGGGCTGCGAGTCGTGTGCGAGATACTGACGGTTAAGTCGTTAGTGGTCGCCAGTAGTTGCTTCACCAGTGAGGTTTTGCCTGTACCCGAAGCGGCAGTAATAATAAATAATGAACCTGTCATACAATTTGTCCCAATAAAATATGTGCTAACAAATGGAATGTGTTAATAAAATAAAAAAGTGTGCTAATCACAGACTAAAAATATTCCAGTCAGCAGAAAAGGCTGGAAAAAAGAAAAACCGCCATCATGTATGGCGATATAAATCATAATAGTTGTCTCATTATAAACGGCTTTTGTGTGAGTGAAAGCGAGTTTTGCAATATGCGATCAGTATGTCGATATTTATAACTAAAATATTGCGATGAGTGTACTGCTATTTTTGAGGGCAATAAAAGCAAATTATGCTAAAGTAGAGTATTGAAATTGCCCCAACTTTTGAATGAAAGCTTTGATGCATAAGCTTTACATATAAATTATCCAATGATAGGCCTTCTTATGCAAATTTATCTTGCCAATCCTCGTGGGTTTTGTGCTGGTGTAGACCGTGCGATCGCGATTGTTAACGAAGCGTTGACCCGTTTTGAGCCGCCCATCTATGTCCGTCATGAAGTCGTACATAATAAATTTGTCGTATCAGATTTAGCCAATCGGGGCGCAGTATTCGTCGAAGAGCTTCACGAAGTGCCAGATGGTGCGGTGGTTATTTTCTCTGCGCATGGGGTCTCTAAAGCGGTGGAAGATGAAGCAGGTCGCCGTGACATCACTGTATTTGACGCGACTTGCCCCTTGGTGACAAAGGTACATATTGAAGTGGCCAAGTTTGCCCAAGATGGCATGGATGCGGTTTTGATAGGACACGCTGGACACCCAGAAGTAGAAGGCACTATGGGCAGGTTCAATGCAAAAAATGGTGGGCAGATCCATCTTGTCGAAGATGAAAGCGACGTTGCAGCTTTAACCGTACAAGATGCCAAACGCTTGGCATTTGTCACTCAAACGACGCTATCGATGGATGACACTGCTCGCGTTATTGATGCGCTGCGTGACAAGTTCCCAAGTATCCAAGGACCCCGAAAAGACGATATATGTTATGCCACGCAAAACCGCCAAGATGCGGTAAAAGATCTTGCCAGTCGCTGCGAGGTTGTACTCGTGGTTGGCTCACCAAATTCTTCAAATTCCAATCGTTTGCGTGAGTTGGCTGAGCGTATGAATTGCCGTGCTTACTTAATCGATAATGCCAGCGAGATGAATCGCAGTTGGTTAGATGGTGTGCAGAGTATCGGTGTTACTGCTGGTGCATCAGCGCCAGAGGTGCTCATTCAAGAAGTGCTGCAGCAGCTGCAAGACTGGGGTGGCGATCTTCCTAGTGAGCTATCCGGTATCGAGGAAAACGTAACGTTTAGTTTGCCAAAAGCCTTGCGCATTCCTGTTACCCAAGTTGGTAAATAGTCAGTCGGTAAACAACAAGTATTTGCGTGAAATATTATTGATATGGATAAGGCCGCATGAAAGAACCCAAAGGCAAATTTGTATTGGCAGAAGCCACGCTCGCTGACGTCAATAAGCAATTAAAGCTCAACATGCTCGTGACGGTTGCGGTAGTGTTTGTACTATTCATGAATATTATAAAATTCATGGCAGAAAAGAGCTTTTTTTATGCGGCACTCGCAGTCGTTATGATCTGTTTATTGTTCTTTATACAAAAAGCTCGCGGTATTCTTTTGTTAAGAAAACAAGAGCTGACCCATAAATAAAAGTTTTACAAGAAAGTGTTAAATATAGGATAGCTATGACTGCTTATTACAAATTTATCAAACGTGAACAACAAGAAAATGGTACCAGTGTGGCACACTATCAGCCAACCGAGCATGCACAAGGTGCCTGGAATGAGCATGAGCAACACATGGCGCCAGCGACAGGGCTCCTAACTGCTGAGCTCAAAGGTTTTGCACCGCAGCCCAATACTCGCATAGCTCGCGTAAGTCTGGATATATTGGGCTTGATACCGCTTGATGACTTTACCATTACCACTCGCTGTATTCGACCGGGCAAAACCATTGAGTTGATAGAGGCAGTAATGAGCAGTCGTGGTCGTGATGCTATCATCGCACGAGCGTGGCGACTCCTGACTCAAGACACCAGTGAAATAGCAGGACTAGAGGATCAAGCTTCAGTGCATCAGCCTGAGGATTTGCCCGTTTGGGACGAGATGAAAGGCTGGCCAGGTGGCTTTATCGAAAGCGTACGGCTAGTGACTACAGAAGATCGTCGTCCTGGGCGCGGGATGGTATGGATCACTAATGATGTGCAAATGGTAGAAGATACGCCAACCGATGATGTGGTACATCTATTGGGTATGGTGGATACTGCTAATGGTGTTGTCCCTAGGTTGGGGCTTGGACTGTCTAAACTAGAATGGATGTTCCCTAATACTGACTTACAAATACACATGCATCGAGAACCCAAAGGACGCTGGTTGGGTATCGAGGCAGTACAGCAATACGGTGATGATGGTATTGGTCTTACCAGTGCAGTATTACACGATGTGTATGGGCCTTTTGGTCGCAGCGAGCAAATACTCACTATCCGTCCGATACCGCGCTAACCGTTAGATAATTTTTTAGATAACTGTGTAGCCGGTTTACAAATAAAAGCACCAGTACAAGCTCATCTTTTGTCAAAGATAGGGACTATATAATTTGTAAAACGAAACGATAATATACAATCAATTAATTATACAAATAATTGAAAACCCGTTTTAATAGTATCCAAGAAAACGATATTAATCGACAGGGAGGGTGCTATGAACACGCATATTCAGTTTTCAAAAAAACTAACGACGATTTGGGACTTATTGATAGAAGCTTATTCAGAATAGTGACTTGTATCTACACGACTTGTGTATACATATGGGCACTTGCGTGAGCAGATAGTTCTTAAACAGCGTTTTGATAAATAAGCAGAACACCGCCTTGATAAATATAGGCGGTGTTTTTTATTGAATAAGCCTTCTGTGCTTGAATTTTTTTTTGCTGCCCCTATTAGTATAGACAGTCTAACGGTAATGCACACGGTAAACTGTGAGCATTGTTAGAACAGCTATAGTCAGTTATTTGATAATAGGTCTTTCATAGAATTTAAAGGAGTTTTTATGAGTGAAGCAACCCAAGCTGAAGGTCTGAATCCAGAATTAAAAAAACATACGTTTGAAGCAGAAGTGGCGCAACTACTGCACTTGGTAACGCATTCATTATATTCTAATGCGGATATTTTTGTCCGTGAGCTCGTCTCTAATGCATCCGACGCTTGTGACAAATTGCGTTTTGAAGCGACCAATGATGACAGCCTTTATGAAGATGACGGCGAGCTGAAAATCCGCATTGCTGTTGATGAAGCCGCGAAAACCATTACCTTTACCGATAACGGTATTGGTATGAACGAAACGGATGCTATCGAAAACTTAGGTACGATTGCCAAATCAGGCACCAAGGCATTTTTGGACAAACTATCTGAGTCACAAAAACAAGATGGTCAACTGATCGGTCAGTTTGGTGTTGGTTTTTATTCAGGCTTTATCGTAGCAGACACCATCAGTGTTGAATCACGCAAAGCGGGCGAGCCTGCGGATAAAGGCGTACGCTGGGTATCTGACGGTACAGGCAGCTTTACTGTTGAGACTATTAATAAAGACACGCGCGGTACGGCGATTACCTTGCATCTAAAAGAAGAATATAGCGAGGGCGAAGATAACTACCTAGACCGCGGTAAGATTAAGCGTCTTGTAAACAAGTATTCTGATCATATCAGTCTACCGATTCAGATGCGTAAAGAAATCTGGCAAGAAGATGTAAAAGAAGACGAAAATGACAGCTCTGATGATCAGGTGCCTGCTGGCGGCGAGATGGTACTTACTGATGAGTGGGAAACCATCAACAAGGCCAGTGCATTATGGACGCGCTCAAGCTCTGAGATCGAAGACGATGAGTATGTCGACTTTTATAAGAACATCTCTTATGACATGACTGATCCACTTGCTTGGACGCATAACCGTGTAGAGGGCCGAGTACAATACACGCAGCTACTGTATATCCCTGAAAAAGCGCCAGCAGATTTATATACTCGTGAGCAGCAGCATGGTCTCAAGCTCTATGTGAAGCGTGTCTTTATCATGGATGAAGCTGAGCAACTGTTACCAATGTACTTGCGTTTTGTGAAAGGGGTTATCGATTCAGCAGACCTACCTTTGAATGTGAGCCGTGAGCTACTACAGGAGTCACGTGATGTAAAATCTATCCGTGATGGTAACGCACGTCGTATCTTAACCTTGCTCGCAAGCCTTGCCAATAGCGAAGACAGTGATAAGCAAGAGAAATTTGCTAAGTTCTATGCAGAGTTCGGTGATGTGATCAAAGAAGGTCTAGGCGAGGACGCAGGTAACCAAGAACGTATCGCCAAGCTATTGCGTTATGCAACCAGCACGCAAGATGGCCTTGAGACCAGCTTTGAAGATTACAAAGCTCGCATGAAAGATGGGCAAAAAGCCATCTACTACCTCACCGCTGATAATTTAGCAGCAGCAAAAAACAGCCCACAACTTGAGCTGTTTAAGAAAAAAGGCATCGAAGTTATCTTGATGACTGGCCGTGTCGACGAATGGGCGATGAACTTCTTGACGTCATTTGACGAGACACCGCTACAAAACATCGCCAAAGGTGCGGTAGATTTGGGTGACTTGCAGGACGAAGCTGAAAAAGCCGAAGCAGAGAAAGCAGAAGAAACGTTAAAGCCTGTTGTTGATAAGCTTAAAACTGCGCTAGGTGAGCGGGCTAAAGACGTCAAAGTATCAACGCGTTTGGTTGATAGCCCAGCATGCTTAGTCGTTGGAGAAGGTGAGCTGTCACCACAAATGATTCAGATGCTACAGCAAATGGGTCAAGACGTACCAGCGAGCAAGCCAACCCTTGAGGTCAACCCTGATCATCCGCTCATCAAAAAGTTAGAAGGTAGCAAGCAGTTTGATGATTTGGCGCAAGTGATCTTTGATCAAGCCTTGTTAGCAGATGGCGGTCAGTTAGAAGATCCAGCTGCTTATCTAAAGCGCGTTAACGAGCTGTTGATGAGATAGTATCTGGTCGTTAGTGTAAAGGGAGGCCTTGTTAGCAAGGCCTCCTTTTTTTATTAGTATTCATGGTCATGTTTCGGTGATCTCTAGATTTAGGCGAGTTTTACAAATCATGCTTATCGTCTTGACCGACAATCCGTTACAATCGCGATAGATTAGCGAGCTAGACTATTAGGCAGTGCTAGTCGTCTTCTGTAAATATTCCATCGTGAATTCAATATAAATCGATGTCTAGAGCCGTAACAGAATCGTAAGACGATTGCGTAAGACGGCAGCTACACTAGAATAGTTATCATTGGGTCATTTTATTTTTCTCGGCTGGCTAGAGGTCTACGTCTTTGTCACTTACGTCGTTAAAAACCGTATCGCTCCAGCGTTTTTCGCTCAACTTTGCTGCCAATATTATTGCAACCTTGTGGATGCTAGTGGGCTCAACGCGAGCATTTTCTTGGGTCAAGCCTACGTTTATACAGTTTGCTGTATTCGCTATATTGGCACTCAGTAGTAATGTTTTGTTTTCGTGGTTGGCTGCTGAAAGTGGTAGCATATTTAATGAGCAAGGATTGGTCAGTTATTTGATTTGGCCAATGATTATTTTGCTCAGCGGTATTATTTTAGCAAGGCGCGCGAGCAACCAATCGCTAGTATTCGTGCCAGTCGTACTATGGTTGGTTGCTGATACGCTATCCGCTTTGTTACAAAGCTTAGTACAGTTTTCTGGTAGCTATGGTTGGTTGCCTGAGTGGAGTTATTCCTTTTTACCTGTACTATTTTTGGTATTGTTCCTATGGCAGACGCTTGCTTTATTATGGATTTTTTCTCGTCGTTTGCGTATACCGTGGTGGGAGCGCATTATCATACTGGTAGGTGCGGTAGCGTTACTGACTATCTGGCAACGTAATGTCGCTGACCAGCCTATTTTTAAGCAAATCCCAGTAGAGCCCGTATTAGAAGAGGCGGCATTATATGAGCAGCCGCGTCTATTGCAGCAGGCGCTAAGCAGTATTGACCCGAGTATCGATGGCAAAACGGACTGGTACTTTATGGGTGTGGCTGGGTTCTCTGGTCAGAACGTCTTTCGTTCTGAAATTAATAAAGTACGTGAGCTGTTCGATGTACGTTTTGGTACCAGTGGGCACTCACTGTCTTTGATCAACAATACCTACAGTTGGCTGGACGAGCCAATCGCTACCAAAACCAGTATTGCACGTGGGTTGAAGAAGATCGGTCAGCAAATGAACGCTGATGAAGATGTATTGTTCTTGACACTGTCGTCACATGGCAACGAAGATATTGTTCAATTAGAAAATCCGCCACTCGCGATGGACAATCTAGATGCCACATGGTTACGCGAGACACTCGACGCATCAGGTATTCGCTGGCGTGTGATTGTGATATCTGCGTGCTATTCGGGGTCGTTCATCGATGAGTTGGCATCGCCGACTACCGTAGTGATTACGGCCTCAGCCACTAACAAGGCATCGTTTGGCTGTACCAATACAGCTGAGATGACTTATTTTGGTCAAGCTTTTTTTGCTGAGAGTCTACGTGAAAACAGCAGCTTTGAATCTGCTTTTAAAGATGCAGCATACCGTGTACAAGAGCGTGAGCTTTATATGGGATTTGAGCCATCAGAACCACAAATGGTGATTGGTAGTTTGATGGAGACGGCACTACCGGCGTTTGAGCAAGTATTGTTTGATAAAGCACGTCCATCAGTTGCTAGTATCACGAGTAACGCGGCTTCTGTTACTATTGATACTGTACCTGATAGTGTGCCAACCAGTCCGTAAATGAAGTTAATAGAGCGATTAAATACAGATACAGCGCAACTCAAAATCTTGCAAATATAATATCAAATCACGAGCGTTTATTATTTATCATCGCTATCTATCACCGTTAGTTTTATTTTGAATAAAAAGGATATCACTCATGCACAATGCTTATAGTCGTAGTTTGTCCAACAACAAGCAGATGACCCAAAAAAGTGTGAATCGTTGCTTTAACGGTGAGCAGCATTATTATAGCCACGAGTCGACATCGACCAAAACGGCGATGACGTTTAGTATTTATTTACCTGATGAAGCATTGGCTGGGCGACGTTGTCCTGCCATACTGTACTTATCAGGACTGACGTGCAATGCCGATAACGTCACTCACAAAGCGCACTTTCAGCAGAAATGCAGTGAGCTTGGTATGATACTGATTGCACCCGACACCTCACCTCGCAGTAGTGATGATATTGAGGTGCCAAACGACGAGCGCTATTTTGTCGGGCAGGGCGCAAGCTACTATGTTGATGCGACCCAAGCGCCGTGGTCAGACAACTTTAATATGCAAAGCTATATCGTCGATGAGCTATATGACTTATTACGCTCAGAGTTCCCAATAGACAGCATTGGTGTCACAGGGCACTCTATGGGTGGTCATGGCGCGCTGCTATTGGGATTTAAGTATCCGAGCAAGTTTGTCAGTGTATCCGCCTTATCGCCAGTATGTGCCGCTAGCGAGTCTGCATGGGGACAGGCGGCTTATACAGAATATTTCGGTGATAATAAGGCTCTATGGTCTCAAGCAGATGCGGCACAGATGATTGAAAAGGTCGGTCAGCAGTATGCAAGTATCTTGGTTGACCAAGGCGCGGCTGATAATTTTTTAGAGGAAGAACAGCTGCAGACTTCCAAACTACAAGAGGCTTGTGCAAAAGCCAAACAGCCCTTAACATTACGTTATCAGGCGGGGCATGACCACAGCTATTATTTTATTCAGACAGTGATCAATGATCATATCGAACATCACTGGCATATGGCGCAATTGAGCTAAGGTGCCATACCAGCTAACGTGATACGTTTTTTGCTCTCTCATTTATGCTCAAAAGGTGATTTTTATGGCAAGTTATCAAGATTTGACAGCTTCCAATGGACAAGAAAAGTCAGTAGATACTGACGCTACAAAGGCAATAATGCAGGCCGATATGGATGCTGCCCTAAAACATAAACAGCCCAGTAATGATGATCAAGTGACTCAGGATAAGTCAGATGAGCTGATCGCAAAAACGCTCAATGATGCAGGCGATAGAGTACTTGATGAGACACAAATATCGCGTGTGATAGAGATGGCGTGGGAAGATAGAACACCATTCGGTGCGATAGAGCATAGCTATGGTCTCGATGAAACAGGCGTTATCAAGCTTATGCGTCAAGAGCTCAAGCCATCGTCTTTTCGTCTATGGCGTCAGCGAGTGAGTAATCGCGCTACCAAGCATGAGGCAAAGCGATCTTTTGACGTGGGCCGTGCCTATTGCAAGACACAATACAAGCCGCGCTGATTAACTGAGTATGCGAAAGGTATAGAGTAACAACAAGCCCATTAATACGATTTTTTTAATTGATTTACATTTGATATAAACACAAATTAGGTAGCCCTACTATGATCAGTCCTGCTAAACCTTATCTTATTGCCCCATCGATACTCTCAGCTGACTTTGCACGTTTGGGTGAAGAGGTCGAGCGTGTATTAGAGTCGGGTGCCGATGTGATTCATTTTGATGTGATGGACAATCATTACGTACCCAACTTGACGTTTGGCAGCATGATTTGTAAAGCGCTACGAGACTATGGTGTGGAAGCGCCAATTGATGTGCATCTGATGGTCTCGCCTGTTGATAGCATGATTGAGCAGTTTTTGGAGGCAGGTGCTAGTATCATCACCTTTCATCCAGAAGCCAGCGCTCATATCGATCGATCGCTGCAACTGATCAAAGACGGCGGTGCTGAGTGTGGTCTGGTATTGAACCCAGCAACACCGCTACATTATCTTGATTATGTCATGGATAAAGTAGATCAGATTTTATTGATGAGCGTGAATCCTGGATATGGTGGACAGTCATTTATCGATAGCACCCTAGATAAGGTACGTCAGGTACGTCAACGTATCATCACCAGTGGTCGCGATATCCGACTAGAGGTGGACGGCGGTATCAAAGCCAACAACATCCGTGCGGTTGCTGAAGCAGGTGCAGACATGTTTGTCGCGGGTTCTGCGATATTTAATCAGCCAGATTATAAAGAAGCGATTGATGCCATGCGCGCAGAGCTAGCACTGGCCAACGGCAACGAATAAAGTCAGTTAAGTAGCCTAAGATAGGCTGTATAATGGTAACGACAAACCATGCAAAGGTGAGATATGGACACGCAAAGACCCGTTAAGTCATCAACATCGCCTAATTCAGCAACAGGCAGTGAGCTGCCAGTTCAAAACGATCTTCCGAGACGTAGCTTAGTGCCAAAAGGCATTACCATTGGCTTGGCTACGTTTGCACTTGTCTTGAGTCTGGCAGGTTATGGTTTTCGTCTGATGATTGGTGATGATGTAGATACAGTACTACGTCATGCTGCTGTGATTGTACCTACCTTTGTATTGGGCATACCGTTGTTTTTTTGGGTTGGCTCGCGGGTATTGAACAAAGTCAAAGGTATGCATATTGAGACCAGAAACGCATTAACACTTGGCTGGTTGACGGCTTGTGTATCGATGCTATGGTTGATGGGTACTTATAGCTGAACAGGCTACAGTGGCGATTGCCTCTAGATATTGCGTTGCAAAACCCTTATAAGCTGTCTTTTATACTTTTTTAATCATTAAGCCATATTCTATAAGTGTGGCTGGAATTTTATATGCGAATCGTACCAGCCAGTATTGCTAATATTATCTATCCTAAAGACTTACCAAATGGCTTGTTTACCAGCTTGATCATAGCTTGCCTCTTGATGGGGCTAGCGTCATTACGTCATGGTACCGACCTACAGGGCTGGCTAAATGTTATTGAAAACTGGCTACTTATGCTACTGATACTGCCGACTGCAACAGCCACTGTTGCACTACCTTTCAAATATCGTGATCCCACGCTTGAGCTCAAGCTTGTCTACTACTTAGGTATGTTTGTGGCTTTCTTATTTACGCTAGCAAAGCTGCGCTACTGGCGTTAACTGGGTGCAAGCCATTCCATATCAAAAGGCTACTGATGTCAAAGACTTGTATGACAACCCTTGAATTTAACTACCAAAGCGTCCATTGTATAAGTAAGACAGATTTACCCGCGTTACTGTAAGAAAATAGATTTGCCGAGTACCATTTCTCAAGTGCCATGTCTGTAGTGAGTAGCTTGTTTGCAATGAATAATTCGTTTGCAAGTTTTAATTTTTGCAAATCATAAGCGGGATAATAAGGAAGCAGTTAATGACATATGATATCGATAATGATATAGAAGTAGACAACGATGGTAGCGATCAATTTACAGGGTTTGCTAAGGAGACCACATTAGAGCTGGTGGAATCTGAAGATGGTAGATTGTTGTTACGTGATGCAGAACAAGACGAAGAACCCTTAATGACTATTGAATTTTCTGATAAGCTCAAAGAATTACTTGGTAGCGATACTCAGGCTGTTGGTCAGCATATGATTCATGCAGCGATTCAGGTTATTATGCAAAAGCAGATGAGTAAGTGGCATGCTCACGTGTATGATAAAGAACCAACACACTATAGCTGATCTTTAGTTATCTCTCGATACTGATTGAGGCTTTTAGGTGTTATCAAATGATACGCCAAGCAGCAGCCATAAAAAAAGGGTTTATCAATTGATAAACCCTTTTTTGTTCAAATAGTACCATTTATAAAATGGAGATTATTTGATTTTAGCTTCTTTAAAGATCACATGCTGGCGTACTTTTGGATCAAACTTTTTGATTTCCATTTTGCCAGGCATAGTGCGCTTGTTTTTGGTAGTGGTGTAGTAATAGCCAGTACCAGCTGTTGATACTAATTTAATTTTATCTCTCATGATAGCTTTCCTGTAAATGAGGGGTCTTCAAACGATAGGTACGTGTCGAAAAGGCAAGTCGCTAACTATAATGTAGCAGAACGGCAGTCAAGTAATGAGAGTCATCACTTGACTGCTATTTTTAACTTAAACTTTTTGACCTTGTGCGCGTAGATCCGCTAACACTTTATCGATACCAAGTTTGTCAATGATGCGCATACCTTTGGTAGACACACGTAGACGTACAAAGCGGTTTTCAGACTCTACCCAAAAACGATGGTTGTGAAGGTTTGGCAGAAAGCGACGACGGGTTTTGTTGTTTGCATGCGAAACATTATTACCCACCATAGGGCGCTTTCCAGTCACTTGGCAAACTCGAGACATGGCGAACTCCTAATCTATGAGGTATGAGTTTTTCTCATACCAGTCTGGGCAAGTTGCACGTTTTTGCGGCATGGACACAGCAAGCGGCAGCTTTGCACCAAACAAAACTATATGAAGGTTGAGCTGGTTTTGCTGTTATCTAAAGGCAAATAACAGGCTGACCAATTCAGAAAATTTTAAAGCCGACATTTATACCATAAAATAGATGAATACTCAAATATTTTTATGATAAACGTTGGTTTAAAGGATGGCTATTATACCCTGAAATGAGCGCGCTATGTTGTTGATTATCTAATAGCAAAGATTAATTTTTAGTTGTAAGTTATAACAAAAGTCAGTAAAGTTGCTGTTATATATTTAATACAATCCGTTAATACGCTAGTATTAGTGTAAATCTAAGTATCATTACCAGTCTTGTTTAATGCTGGGTAATGGTTTTCGCTTATTTGTTCGAATAAATCACTGCTCATGCGGAGTCAAAAACATGTCATATAGCTCTCTACCTTTTACTTCTAAGTTATTTCAGCTTACTTCATTGACTTGTGCGTTAGCATTAGCAGGTTGTGGCGGCGGTGATGGTACTGATACGGTTGCGCCAGCACCTGATTTGGGAGTTACGCAGCCTGGAACGGATGGTAGTGATGGTGATAGCGGTGAACAAGTACCCGAAGTTGAGGCTGATTTTTTCTTACAGAAACTCAGTACAGCTCCCACTATTATCGAGTTAACAGATGAGTCGGTTTTATTTAGTGTCACTGTAAAAGCTGCTGAGGTCAGCTCTGGTGGTGCTATGGTTGGTAAGGCAGTTGCATTAAAGGTAATGAACTCTGAAACTAATGGTGTCACTATCGAAGGTCAAAGTACTCAAGTGACTGATAGCGATGGAAATGCAGTATATACATTAAAGTTGAATCCACAAGCAGTTGCGAATAAAGAAACGTTAATCGAAAATGGCTTTACGTTGATAGCTACTGCGAATAAAGCGGACGGTACAGCTATTGCACCGCAGGAGTTAAAAGTTTCAGTTAGTAGAGAAGGGAGCGGTGACGGTACCCAGGTGATCGAAAGCAAACTGAGTGTAAAGTCTAGTATCGATACAGATTCTGTATCTAATAACCTGTTGAACCCTTATGGAGATAGTGCTGTACTTAGTGTTCAACTTAAGAATGAACAGGGTGCATTGGTTCCAAATGTGGCAGTAGGTTTAGGGCTAGGTTCGATAAAAGGTGTATCTGTAGAAGCAGCGAGTCAAACGACAGATGCTCGAGGTAATGCAAACTTTGTAATACAAATAGATGAAAATTTGTCTGCTGCTGAACGTAATACGCTTCTACAAGGTATTAATTATGCCATTAGTATTAAAGAAGACAGCGGTGCGACTAAGCTAATAACTGGAAAGTTATCTGTCGCTTTGCCGAGCTCTGATTACAATTTAAAAGTATCAAGCAATTCAGCACAGCTTAGTGCTTATGGTGATACACAGCAGTTAACGGTTATAGCCTCTCCTAAAAATACGAATGTGTCTACTCAAATTGAAGGTGCAAAGGCAACAATAAAATTAAATGATACTCTCGAAGGGGTTAGCCTGGCAAGTGAGCAGTTGATATTGGATGCCAATGGTCAAGCGACTGTGGCATTAACTATATTACCAACATTGAGCGCCACTGAGCGTCAGGAGCTTGCAGACAAAGGTATTAGCTACACGGTTGTGCTTACAGAACCAAACCGCTCAGTAGTGACAGCAAGCTCTGTCAGTGTAGTCACCGTACCTACAGCTAAGTACAAAATAAATTTCAATGAAAGCAGCAAAAAAGAGCTATCGAGTTCAGGTGGCAGTGCGGTTATTAGCTTCAGGGTCAATGATAGCCGCGGCGGTGTAGTTGAAGGACAAAAAGTAGTAGCAAGCTTACCCGCAAGCCTAGCAGCTGCAGGCTTACTGACTTTAGAAAATAACTCAGAGCAGACTACCGATGCTAAGGGTGAAGTTAGCTATACGGTAAGAGTACCTAATAACTTGACAGTGTCCCAAAAAGCACAACTCGAAAAGGCGATTAATTTTGCATTGTCTGCAAGCATAACAGAAACATCAGGAGTACCGAGTACTACCAGTAGTGAGAGTATTCGTATCGGTTCGGATATCGGACAAAGCGATATTACACTGACTACGCAAAGCGTACCTGCAGTTGCGAGTATACTAGATGAGCAGTTTAAATTGCAAATTCTAGGTAAGCGTAAAGATGGCAGCGCTGCTGTAGGACGTACAGTTAAGCTTGTCATTAACGAAGGCTTTGCGACAGGTATTACTATTCAAGGTAACGAACAAACCACAAACAGCAGTGGCGTGGCAGAGTTTACTGTTCGTATCAGTCAAAACCTAACCCAAGCTCAGCGTGACCAACTAATAAAAACAGGTATTGCTTACACCGCAGTACTGACTGATGAAGATGGTACTCAATCCAAAATTATTCAGACAGTAAGAGTTGAGCAGCCAGTAACGAGTATACAATTCGCTTCTATCACAACGCCAGCAATTAGCGAATTAGGCGGTAACGGTAACATTGGTGTGAGATTGACATCCAAAGCGAGTAGTGCTCAGCCAGTTAAAGACAAAGCAGTTACTATCCAGCTAGGTGCAAAAGCATTAGAGTACGGTGTTACAGTCATTCAAAGTACAGCAACTACAGACTTTAATGGTGAGGCGATTTTTGCTGTTAACGTACCTAAAGGTTTAACAGCTGTACAGCGAGCGGATTTAAAGAACACGGGTATCAACTATCAGCTAACTTATAGTGAAAATGGTGTTTCTTATGAGTCAGAAATACAGAAAGTAGAAATCACTACTCCTAGCGTTAGTTTAAACATCTTGAACGCCACCAATAACATCGATAATCAAGCAGGATATATTCTAAACAATGTGGGTAGTAATGCTACTATCCAAGCACAGCTAAATAATCAGTCATCTGGTGAGCAAGTCGCCAATCAGCCTATTAATTTAGTGTTTAAGAATAGTGCATTAGCAGGATTACTGACGGTCAACGGTCAAATCGGCTCTTCTAATATCACTGCAAATACGAATGAAAATGGTCTCGTTAGCTTCAATGTCGTGGTTCCAAACGATCTGACTGCTGAGCAAAAAGCGGCACTAAGTACAGAAGTTTTGACAGCGACTTTGATCGAGACACTGACAGGTAATGAGCAGCAGATTAAAGTCAAGATCCAGTCTATGACAGCAGCTATTTCTTTACTCGCTAATCCAGTAAATGCTCTAAACCTAAATGGCGGCGAAACACAGGTTGAAGTAATAGCCAAAGATAGTGAAGGTAATATCGTTACTGGACAGAAAGTGTTCCTTGCATTGCCAGCTTCTATCGCTAGTAAAGGAATTACGTTAGTATCAGGTGGTAATCAAACTACTGATGATTCAGGCAAGGCTGTGTTTACTCTGGCAGTACCAAACAATTTGACCGATGATCAAAAGACTGCGTTAGGTACAAGCTTCATTGTGGCATTATCAGCAGCTGATAGTAGCGGTAACATTGTCACGCAAACAAGTACTGTCCGTACTACTGTGCCAACTGGTACGACTGAAAGTCTAACTATTGGTGCGAATAAAGTCGTCAATACTAAAGGTGATACGTTCAAAGTATTTGTTCGTTTAGAAAATACAGACGGTGCTATTGCCAATCGCCAGGTTACTTTAAATGTCGATGACCCTATAAAAACGGGTATCAGTATCTCGAATGGTACAGCTAATACTGATAGTGATGGTGTAGCTACCTTTAACTTGACACTTGAAGACGGTGCTAATGTTAACCAAGCAGTTCTAGAGTCTGGTATTCGTCTGACAGCGACGACTACGACTGCCGAAAACACTCAATTGGTACAAAATTATATCGTTGCAGTAGATACGTCTACAATTGAGAGTTACCAGATCATAGCATCTTCTGATAAGCCGACACTAACCACGGGTGGCGACCAAACTCAAGCCTCATTTATCATCACAGACAGTCAGGGTGGTATTCTTACTGGTGTACCAGTACAGTTGAGTATCGAAAGCTTAGAGTCTAGCGGTGCCGCGTTGACTACATCTAGTACAGTGGTAAGCGATAGTAATGGCCGGGTTGATGTGGGTGTATTGTTAGCAGCTAACAGTATCAATGCTCGCCTCAACCATAGTGTCGTGATTAATGCCAAAATTGTGACGCCGCAATATGACGCTAACGGTACTGTCAATATGGAGGTGCGTGAACAAAAGTCGCTGAGCTTATCTGCAATTGGCACAACACTCACACTGACAGCATCTGAAAAGAATCTCAAAGATAATAGTACGACCACCCTGTCTTCTACTTTAACTGATGGGACGGGACTTGCGATTGCGAATGCAAATGTGGAGCTCATTGATAGTGACGGCAAGCTTATTGCTAGTGATGCAACCGCGACCTCCGACTCAGAAGGTAAAGCTAGCTTTACAGTCAACGAAAGTGATTTGAGCTTCGATAGTAATGGTAACTTACGTGTCTTTGTGAGAGCAGTGGGTGAGAGAGAACTGACCACGCAGCGTAGTACCAGTAGCATTGATTTGGTTAAGGTATCGCAAGCGGGTATCAGCTTCATCGATATTGAAGACGTTTACGATGTAAATGTAGCGCAGAATATTAATATACAGATTCGCACTAACTCTGCAGCTGAGGCGAATGCACTTGTTGGTAGGCTCTTAGAAGTACAAACAACGATTGGAACGTTTGCAAATAATGATGTCATCTCGACTCAAGCGATAACGGCTGCCAACATTCAAGGTAATATTATTACAGTGCCAGTCGTGTTGAAATCGCCACTTGCTGGTACAGCAGTATTGCAGGCGACAGTACTTGGTGAGATGAGCAATGGTCAGCTCAAGTACCAAACAACCGTGGACACGCGTTTTAGAGCCACTACGCCGGCCAAGGTACTGTTCCAAGCGGTAAGATCAGTCATCACACCAGGTAGCAGCACAGAGCTTGTTGCAACCGTCAAAGATAAAAATGATGTGCCTGTAGAAGGACAGACAGTCGTCTTTAGCCGTGCTTCTGACTCTTCAGCAGGAAGACTGTCTGCCGCAACTGCTGTTACTGATAGTAAAGGTCAAGCACGTGTAGTGTATTTGGCAAATGCCAGCTCACCAATCAATGGTGTGACCCTCAACGCTCGACTATTGAATGACCCTAATAGTATTGGTAGCAAGTCTACTAATATTACCGTATCAAAAGATGCTGTTTATACGACATTAACGTTTGCTAATAAAATATCTTCTGACGACATCTACTACACAGTTCGTGGTTCGATATCAGTTATGGATGGCTCAGGACAGGCCGTTGCTGACAAAGAGGTATCCATCAAGTCTTATGCAGTGGAATATGCACAAGGCCGCGTATGTCTGCTAGATAGCAATACCTCATATCAAGGTGCCAACACGGTAGATGGAGAAGGCAATATCAGTACGCCAGAACCTCAAACGCTCTCTGAAAAATCTATCGTATTATTACAATCTAATTGGATTACGAGTGAAGACAGCCCAGAATATAACTACATCTTAGATAACGATGATGATGTAAATAACAATGGCGTGCTGGATACGATCAACCCAGTTGCTATTATTGGTGGAACATTTGCTGATGATGGCTATTCCTTCGTGACAGATGCAGAGGGACGTGCTGATTTCCAAGTTCGCTACCCTATCCGCTATTCGAACTGGGTAAAAGTCAGATTTGATGCATCAACTTTCCTAAATGGTAGTGAGAATACTCAAAGCCTAAATTATTCGCTACCATACTTGGAAGACGATTTAGAAATCGCTGGTGATACCTTATTTAGCCCCTGGATTGCAGATGCTAGCCCGTTTGGTCCAGGTAATGCAACCTGTGTGAATAGCTTGAGTGTCAATATAGATGCTGAAAAAGATACTACGAAAGTAATACTGTCACCATATGAGCCGAGCTATGCCGTATCGATCAATGGGTTCGCTCCAGATATGCAGTCGCAAGGTTACAATAGTTACATTGTAGACTTTAACCGAGCATTTGAATTAGGAGCTACGTTAGGCGTCGTAAGTAATGGTGCAGGTTTTACCAGAACTATAAAGGTTGAATAAAAATAATTAATGGCAAACTAAAAACCTCCAACGCTACGTTGGGGGTTTTTAGTTTGTGCTTCCAAACAGCTAAATAACCAAAAACAACCAACTCGCTCAGCAAAATATCACAAAAAAGATTAAAATAACCGGTTTACTACGCTGACAGCCATTCTCAGCGATCAGTCATCATTTCTTATATCGGGCGTATTATGTCAGACAACACCAAAACAGTTTTACCATCACATGCAACAAACATCGCTTCTCAGAGCAAACATATCCCTAGTGCCATCGATACAGCAACGCTACTTATAAAGTGCAAAGATCAGGCGGGTATCGTCCAAGCAGTATCAGAATTTATTCATCGTTATGGTGCCAACATCATCACATTAGATCAGTACTCAACGGCACATGAAGGTGGTCAGTACTTTATGCGTTTGGAGTTCGCTTTAGCAGGCTTGAGCGATATCATCGATAATTTTGAAGCCAGCTTTGCCCATACTGTTGCCAAGCGCCACGATATGGATTGGCGTTTACATAACAATGCCACTAAAACCAAAGTCGGTATCTTGGTCTCAAAGTTCGATCATGCGTTGTTAGATTTGTTATGGCGCCATCAGCGAGGTCTGCTGGACTGCGAGATTACTTGTGTGGTCAGCAATCACCCTGATTTACAGCAAGCGGTCGAAAACTTTGGTATTAGTTTTCATCATGTGCCAGTGACCAAAGACAATAAGGTAGATGCAGAAGAGCAAATCCATAAGTTGATGGCAGGTAACGACTTATTAGTGCTGGCGCGTTATATGCAGATATTATCGTCAGATTTTGTCAAACGCTGGCCAATGCAAGTGATTAATATTCATCATTCGTTCTTGCCTGCGTTTGTAGGGGCAGATCCTTACCGCCAAGCTTACGACAAAGGCGTCAAACTCATCGGTGCAACGGCGCATTATGTCACCGCAGAACTGGATCAAGGGCCGATCATTGAGCAAGACGTACACCGCGTGACGCATCGCCAAGGTGTGGTAGAGTTACGCGCTATTGGACGCGACATAGAGCGCAACGTATTGGCTCGCGCTGTCAATTGGCATGTGCAGAATCGTGTGATTGTGGCGGGCAACAAGACAGTGGTTTTTAATTAAAAATAATACTTAGATTAGAAAACAAAAAAGGCGACCAGTCGCAACAATGACTGACCGCCTTTTTTATAACATGACATTTTATGTCAGTGTTATATCAGCATCTCCAAAACAAACTTGCTACCCACAAAGCCAATCGCTAACAGAATAAAAGCGTAAATGGTGATGTTGGCGGCACGTTTGCCTCGCCATCCTGCGCGCCAATTGCCAAACAGCAACGTACCAAATAATAACCATGATAGCAGGCTAAAGACAGTCTTGTGTACGATATGCTGTGCCATCAAATCTTCTACGTATATAAATCCAATTCCTAGCGCGATACTGAGTAATACAAACCCGACCAAAAGCATATCGAATAATAAACTCTCCATGCTCTGCAGTGAGGGCAGTTTATTGACCCAAAAGCGGTGAATAGTATGATGCTTGAGCTCACGTATTTGCAGACGCAAAAATAGCGCTTGAACCGCAGCCATCAACAGCACACAATAGGCCGCTAATGACAACAGAATATGAATCTCAAGTCCGATGCTGACATCAGTTAATGGTTGGTAAGGCGCGCGGCCAACATAGCCGACAGTCATGCCTATGAGTGCTGTGGGTGCAGCCAAGATACCAAGACTAAGGATAGGTCGGTACAAACAGAACAGCAGATAAAAGAATAAAAAGAACAAACTGGTCAGGCTGATAATATTAAATAAATTAAAATTCAGACCATACAGTGTCACGACATACGGATAGAGCAATATTGCGTGTGCAGCCATGCCGACCAGTAATAGACCCAAACTGACGCTTTTATGGATAGGTTTATCCTGAGTCAGCGCCCAACCAATGTGAAGGCTGACTAAGACATAAGCCATGCTAGCAAGTAAAAATGCAAGGTGCACAGATAAAAAGCCTCGTCTTGAACTGAGCGTAAACTGACTGCTCAATGTATTGCTAAAGTGGTATTATCAGAATGATTAGAATAATCGTCCAATTTATCATAAAATGGGTGCCAGTTGAGCGCCATCTTTCTTATTCCTGATACATCATCATATAAGACACCCTAAGCAAAGTATAGTCAATCCCCTATAAATCGGATACGGTGTCAGGCTCGCTTAGTCTACGATTTGTAGTACTTTCACTTGCCTTCCTTGTATCCAAATTATACTGAACTGACTATATAAACCAGTTACTTACAACTAATAAGAGTCGAGCCTTTTGCGAAACGACTATAATTTTTGCATCGTGTTGATGCTATAGTATTGATAATATGATTTTTATCTGATTTGTTATGACAGAGTGTCCCAGTATTTTATAATCTATCCTAATAGTATTTACGAACCATTTGATTGGTTTGATTTAGCATTATTTTAATGACGTTTTATTTAATTGAAAACTATTTTAATTGAGAGTTACTTATGTTTGATACCTTAACAGAACGCTTGTCGTCGAGTCTACGCAATATCGTAGGCACGGGACAATTGACCGAAGACAATATAAAAGACACCCTACGTGAAGTGCGCATGGCGCTGTTAGAAGCTGACGTGGCACTGCCTGTCACTCGTGACTTTGTAAAACGCGTCAAAGAGCAAGCACTAGGTGCTGAAGTGCTCAAAGAGTTAGCACCTGGTCAAGCGTTTGTCAAAATCGTCCACGATGAGCTGACCGAAATGATGGGCAGTGCCAACCAGCAGCTAGAGATGACAGGCAAACCGCCTGTTGTTTATTTACTAGCAGGTTTGCAAGGTGCGGGTAAAACAACCACAGCTGGTAAATTGGCCAAGTATCTACAAGAACGCCAAAAGAAAAAAGTCATGCTGGTATCGGCCGACGTTTACCGGCCAGCAGCGATCAAACAGCTTGAGCAAGTCGCAGGTCAAGTAAATGCTAAATTTGTGAACTCAAGCACGGATGAGAATCCAATCGATATCGCAAAGCGTGCCATCGAAGAAGCCAAAATCCAGTATCAAGACATTCTGATCATTGATACCGCAGGTCGTCTACATATCGACGATACTATGATGGATGAGATCAAAGCGCTAACTGCTGCGGTTAATCCGTCTGAAACGCTATTCGTCGTCGATGCAATGACGGGTCAAGATGCCGCCAATACCGCAAAAGCCTTCAACGACGCGTTGCCACTGACGGGTGTTATCTTAACCAAGACTGATGGCGATGCTCGCGGCGGTGCAGCGTTGTCTGTACGTGCTATCACAGGTAAGCCTATTAAGTTCTTGGGTCGCGGTGAGAAATTAGATGAGCTAGAGCTATTCCACCCTGAGCGTATCGCGCAGCGTATCCTTGGTATGGGTGATGTACTGAGTTTGGTCGAAGAAGTTGAGCAAAAAATCGATCGTGATAAAGCCGAAAAAATGGCGAAAAAGATGCAAAAGGGCGGTGATTTTGACCTTGAGGATCTATTGACCCAGTTCCAGCAAATGAAGAGCATGGGCGGCATGGCAGGCTTTTTAGATAAGATGCCTGGTATGGGTGGCTCAGATATGCAAAAAGCCGTCGAAGATGCCAAGCCAGAAGAAAAAGTTCGCGAGATGGAAGCATTGATCAATTCAATGACGCCATTTGAGCGCAAAAACCCTGACAAAATTAACCCAAGTCGTAAGCGTCGTATTGCTGCAGGTTCAGGTCGTGAAATCCAAGACGTCAACCGTTTGCTCAAGCAGCATAAGCAAATGGCAAAAATGATGAAAATGATCTCAAAGCCTGAAGGTATCAGTAAAATGATGAAGTCTATGCAAGGGCTTATGGGTGGCGGCAACGCTGGCGGTGGCGGCGGTCCATTATTTGGCGGCGGTCAGCAAGGCGGCGCTAAAGACGTGAACCCAGAACAGATGGCAAAACAGATGGGACTTGATCCAAACAATATGCCGAGCACTGAAGAGATGCAAAAGCAAATGCAAGAGATGCAAAACCAAGCGCCAAAAAAGTTCAAAACACGTTTCTAAATTAGCATTTTTTATTTTTAAGTCGCTTGTTCAAAAATCTAAAGCCTCAAAGCCAATTAAGCTTTGGGGTTTTTTCATTGCTAGCCTTAAATTATGACCAACGAATAATAACCGATGAATAAAATGTGGAAAACGTAGAAAGTAATAAAATTTGTGTGGCCTAAATGCTATGATAGGCGCTGTTTTACCCTGTCAGGATTTTTGCAGTACATTGATTAATAATGACCATTAATAATGATTGTAAATACTCATCAAAATCTGACATGCCCTAGAATGCCAAAAGTATAAGCCGAGGTTGTGATGTTTTTAGCAATGGATACCGTGTTCGATCAGTGTTCGATCGCGATTTTAGATTTGAGCGGACAGGTACTGTCGAGCCATACCGAAACAGGTAAACGGCAGCAGACTCAGCAGATTTTACCGATGATTGATGCTGCACTATCTGAGGCGCAGCTAGGTCTTGCTGATATACAAGCATTGATATTCAATCGGGGGCCGGGTGCATTTAGCGGTATCCGTATCAATACCGCAGTTGTGCAGGCACTATCGGTCGCACATGACTTGCCTTGTGTGGGCGTCTCTAGTCTACAAGCAATTGCACAATGTGCGTATCAAAAATATGGTCTAACACATATATACAGCGCCCTCGATGCGCGTATGCAGCAGGTCTATTTTGGACAGTATGAAGTAGCTGTAGATGATCAGTCAGATCACGGTATCATGCAACCAGTATTGGATGATAGTAGCGACAGTACAGAACAGCTATTAGATTATGATCGCCAAACCGCACTAAACCTACCTATCGCGGGTAATGGTGCGACGCTATTAGCGCTACATGACCAGCAAGCTTGCCATGAAGATGTCTGGCCAGATGCGGTCATTATCGGACAGCTTGGTATAGCCCAGTTTGCAAAGTCTGGTGGTACTGAGGCTGCACAGGCTCTACCAAAATATCTACGCAATCAAGCTTGGAAAACACTAAAAGAGCAAGGTAAAGCATAGACCTTACTGTGGAAAAATATCAATTACTATAAGACCAACGTCAACATAGGACAGCCAATCGGTCTGTTCTTAGCTCAGCCTGTTTTTGGGCCCCTCTATTTTTAGGAAAGTCACCGTGGATATCATTTTATT
Source organism: Psychrobacter sp. PP-21 (assembly GCF_033790785.1). Lineage (NCBI taxonomy): Bacteria > Pseudomonadati > Pseudomonadota > Gammaproteobacteria > Moraxellales > Moraxellaceae > Psychrobacter > Psychrobacter sp. PP-21. Next base: position 97,463 of record NZ_JAMYEB010000007.1, read on the forward strand.
AATTCAAGCTGTCATCATGGGTATCGTTGAGGGTATCACTGAGTTTTTACCCATCTCTAGCACGGGCTACTTGATTTTATCAGCAGATGTCATGGGGTTTTGGACCAAAGAAAAAGTTGATCTGTTTGTGGTCGTCGTACAGCTTGGCGCTATTTTGGCGGTGATATATGACTATTGGGGTAGACTGTGGCAAGCGTTGATGGGGTTGATTACTGGTAAAGCAGACGGCATGACCAATCCAAGACAGCTGGGACTGAGCCTGATCGTTGCGACCATCCCTGTCATGATAGTGGGCTTTACCTTTGCCGATGAAATCAAAGCGTATCTATTCAATCCTATCGTCGTGGCCATCATGCTTATTATCGGTGGTCTATTGATATTCTATGTTGAAAAACGTCCTAAAACGGTCATCGCGGCAGAGGCAGAAGATGTCAGTATGAAAACGGCACTCATGATTGGACTATTTCAGTGTCTGGCATTGATACCAGGGACGTCGCGCTCAGGCGCTACGATTATTGGTGCGTTATGGCTTGGGGTTTCGCGCAAGGCTTCTGCAGAGTTTTCCTTCTTTTTGGGTATCCCTGTCATCGTCGGCGCGGCATTATTAGATTTGCTCAAGCATGGCGATGTTTTGAGCAATAGTGAAGACTGGTTGGTACTAGGTATCGGAACTATCGTATCATTCGTAGTAGCATTACTCTGTATTCGCTTACTGGTAGCATGGGTGAGCCGTCGTGATTTTACTATTTTTGCTTGGTTACGCATCATCACAGGTGTCATCGTATTGGTAGCGGCTTGGGGCTTTGGTTATCAAATGGCAGGCTAGAGGTGCATGACGGTGTCAGGCAGTACAGATAAAATCAGTAGCAAAAAGGATGATGGTTATGACAGCTCTGCCTCAAACACATAGTAAAACGTATGCTGTAGTACATTGCCAACTGTTCTATGTCAATGATAGTCAGCAAGCACAAATTGAGCATCTGCTGTCATTGATAGACGAGCACGAACTGCCAATTGTCTTGGACACTCAACTCTCCACAGAGAAACTCACGCAAAAGCGTCGGCAGCAATTGAGCGAAACAACCTCTAAGCCTATATTATTGCTCGATGAGAAAGACAAGCTATCATGGCTCAGTGATGGACTTAGTGTGGCACCTGAATGGGACAAGTTGCAGCGCCGCGTAGTCAGTGCTGGCCGGAAGTCTGAACTGCTATTACAAGCAGCAAAAATCACAGCAGACAGTCAGGTTATCGATGCAACGGCTGGCTTTGGTCATGATAGTTTGATATTGGGCAGTACGGGTGCACGCGTGACGATGCTCGAGCAGCAACCTTTGATGGCGCTACTTTTACTTGCAGAGCAGCAGCGTATGAGTGCGTCACCCAATTGGCAGAAGCTTATGGGGCGTCTACAGATTATTAATACCGATGCACTCAGTTATTTTGTCAGACTGGATACTGAGTTGGCAGTAGATGATACGACTGCAATTGATGTGGTATACCTAGACCCTATGTTTCCAGAGGATAGCTATCAAGATACCAAAACCGGCAAAGGTGCAAAAGTAGGTAAGCACATGCAAGCGCTACATCGATTGGCTCATCCACCAACGCCCGATGAAGAGCGACAACTGCTAAATGGTGCGCAGACAGTGGTGAGTCGAAACTTGTCAGGGCAGGGTCGCGTAGTCGTAAAACGGCCTCAATTTGCGCCATTGCTTGCTGAACAGCCTGCTAGTGAAAGTTGGCATAATGAAGCCGTACGCTTTGATGGGTATTTTGTCTAACCAAGACTTTGTTCCATATGCCATTTGCTGAATGGCTTAAAATTACCGCCTTTAATGTTATAGGGTTTAATATTAAAGCAGTAACCATCAAAGTACTTAGCATTCAAGTGCTTAAAATTAGAATACTTAGCATTCAAGTACCTAAAAGCACTTAACATGAACGTCAAAGCATTCGAAATAAAAATATCGTATCAATGAAGCATTATTACCATTCAAGCTTTAGTCGACGTAGACCAATCAAAGCGACAAGTATAGAGACCATCATACTATGACACAAATCAGCTCTTCCATGACGCTCAAGGACAAGCTTTACGCTTATATGCAGCTGACACGCTTTGATAAGCCGGTGGGTATTGAGCTATTGCTGTGGCCAACGTTATGGGGCGTGATGTTAGCAGCGATGGGGCAAGCGCAGCAGCAAGGAATGACAGCAGGCTTGCCAAGCCTCAAGATATTTGCGATATTTGCGCTTGGGGCGATTTTTATGCGCGCCGCTGGCTGTGCGATTAATGACTTTGCTGATCGCAAAGTAGATGGTCATGTAACCCGTACTAAAGGTCGTCCATTAGCAGATGGACGTTTATCTAGTAAAGAAGCCATTGCTGCGTTTTTGTTATTGGTGTTGCTGAGCGCCAGTTTGCTGTTTTTCTTACCGATTGCGGTATTTTATTGGTCGCTTGGCGCCGTCATATTGGCGTTTATTTATCCATTTATGAAGCGCTATACGTATTTGCCACAGGTGTTTTTGGCGGCAGCTTTTGGATGGGCAATACCAATGGCTTATGTGGCGGTGCAAGGCGCTCCTGATATATGGTGTTGGTTGTTATTTTTAGCATATATGTGCTGGACAGTGGCGTATGATACACAGTATGCCATGGCAGATCGTGAAGATGATCTTAAGATAGGGGTCAAGTCAACAGCAATATTATTCGGTCGCTATGATGTGATTATCATCTCAATACTACAGATGCTATTTTTGCTCATTATGGGTACGGTGATGTGGCACTATTTTGCGCCAACCACGCTAGGTATTACGCCAATATTCGGATTGGCACTGGTGGCGATAATGTTTGCCAAACAGAACAGCGCGTGTGCCAGTCGTCATGCACAGGCTTGTTTTCAGGCATTCTTAGCCAATATTTGGGTAGGGCGCTATGTTTTTGCGCTTGTAGCAGTGACGTGTATATGGACGACGCTAAATGGATAAATTCAATAAATTACCGAGATTTCAAGCAAAAAAAACATCTGGAGCGAACAAGTCAGTCATAGATTATCAGGAAAAACTTGCTGAGCATGGACTGACGCGCGAGCAAGCGATTGCCACTGAGCGCAAATTAGCAAAGTTTGCCAATACGATGGATTCGCTAGTACGAGTACCTTTTACAAAACAGGGCATGGGTGCAGATGCGGCGCTCTCAACCATTCCTCTCGCAGGTGATTTGGCAGGGCTGGCATTGACCAGCTATGCTTTTATATTAGGTCGCCAGTTGGGTGTGCCTGCCCATAAAATGACGCCCGCTGTTAGATTGGCACTGATTGATATGGTCGTGGGTATCGTGCCAGGTATCGGTACGCTGCTAGATGTTTTTATTCGTCCTAGTCGCAAGACGCTGGGTATCGTGCACGAGCATTTGCACCATGAGTATGGTATTACTGAAACCATGCATATGGATCGGCCTTTTTTGCATCAGTCACTAGAGGACAAACAGCAACATAGCCGCTTCGGCGCTTTTTGGCGCAATCCTATCGTGGCTTGGCTGTACTTGCATATCCCTGATATGCTGGGGCTAATCGTGCTTGTATTCATCGGCTGGGGTGTATGGACGATAATAAGTTGGCTGGTCGGACTGTTTAGTTAATCGGCTGGTTTTAGTTAATTGACTGTTTTTACTAAACTGACTAAGCTCGGTTAACTATAATTACGTAATAGAAAATTGAGTAGTGTCAATAAAGACTAATGAGCAGTTATGAATAAGTAACCATAGAAAAGGCGGCAACGATAGTAGCGTTTGCCGCCCTTTTTTTGGTTCAAAATAAAGGGTTGAACAAAAGAATCAAGCACTGAACAAAAGAGAGTATGAAGCGTTACTCAGTGATGACTTCGGCTTCAGCACTGATAGCATCAAAACTGGTCACGGTATCGTTTTGGATAAAATCAATGGTGCCACCACCTGCATGACTCACTAGTTGGATACTGCCGTCAGTTGAGCGATAAGTGGGATTGTTCCCTTGACCTTCTGGCGCGCTGAGCGTGATTTTCGGTTGGTTAGGACGGGTGACAATCGCGTCGAGTAGTCCTGCAGCTGAGGTCTCAAAGACGACCGATAAGCTATCGCCCGCGTCATTTTTATAACGAACATCGGTGATTTGTGCGCCTTTAATGGCTTGCTCTGGATTAGGTGCAGCAGCACTGTTCGTAGCAGGGGCGGTGCCTTCTAGGTTTTGTTCTAGTTCAGCCAAACTCATATCGCGCTCTGAATCAGTGTCAGTCTGTACTTGGTCTTGGGGTTTGTTCACGCCGTTATCGTCAGCTTCATCTACATTGATATTTGTCGTGACAGGCGCGGTTTGTGTTGATGTCTCAGCGACAGGCTCATTTGATGTGTCAGGTTCTGGCGTTTCTTGGCAGGCAGTCAATAGCAGTACACTCAAAACAACAGCAGTGGTCTTGAAGTAGTCAGGTTTAGCGTTTGCAAAGCCTAGAGGTCTTAATATAAAAGCTATCATAGTCGGGTTTATCCGTTAGCGCGCGATGTCAATGAGGTAATATGCAAGCATTAACCTGCTATCTACTCACCGTATATTATTACGTATTGATGGTAATAACCAGCTTGCGCTGTCCGCCATATCCAGTCATGTTCCTATGCTCACATAGATAGATCCCTTGCCACATACCCAGTCCTAACCTACCGTCGATGAGTGGGATGGTTAAACTGACGCCCAGCATCATGCTTTTGAGGTGAGCTGGTAGATCATCAGAGCCCTCCAAGGTGTGACGATACTGTGGCTGATTCTCCGGTGCAATTTTATTAAGCCACTCTTCAGTGTCTAATCTGACATCTGGATCCGCATTTTCATTGATAGTAAGACTGGCTGATGTGTGCGGTAGAAATAAATGAATCAGCCCTACCTTGGCAGTGTGAGGTATCAGCTGAGTAATTGCATCTTCGATAATAGGAGTAATGATATGAATACCACGGGCATAGGCGGGTAGCATGATGGTCGTTTGATGATAGCTCATAGGATAGTGTCTCATTGTTGGAACCAACGTTGGGTAAAGATACCACACGACAGTACGAACCGTGAATAGTATGGTCTTTACGTAAATATCATGTTAGGTTATCTCAAACGAGCGGTGTTTGTAAGCGTGTACGATTGGGAGATAGGCGTGCGAGCATCGCCTCAGATAGCGGTACAAATGATCCTAGCATCATATCTGCTAATGCTTCAGCGCATATAGGTGCCAGTGCATAGCCTTTTGCGCCCATCGCGCTCATGGTCCAAATTCGTTGGCTGTCTGCCAACTGCCCTACGATTGGGTGATAGTCAGGCGTCTGAGTGCGAATGCCGGCACGTCCTTGCCACCTACTAGTATCTACTGGGACAACAGACGCCATCTCAGGAATAGCAGTGATTAGCTTGTCTCGGCTAATCTGATGCTCTTCATCTCTTACATTAGTATCCGTATCGTTACGTATAAAGCTTGCCCCCAATAAGAGGTATGGCTCGCCAGCGACGACGGTGTTCAGCTCACCATCGCCTAATTGTGCGTTAAATAGCGCACAGTAACCGCTATATTTCAGCGGTATTTTGGGCAGGTTTACTACTTGCTTTACGGTAGGTATAAACCAAGACAGTTGCCCACGAATCTTACGGCAATCAAATATCCGCTCATCCAATTGATGACTCTCAAACGCCGCGCAAATGACAATATTATCAGCAGTGATAGTGACAGTGTCATAGTTTTCATCAATACCTTCGATACGAACTTGCTGCTCAGTTTCGGTAATTTTATTTACTTCCAACTGCTGAAAGCGGGTAAGTGGATGCGTCAGTATGATATTTTTTAACGCTTGCGGGTTGACCAAGCCAGATTTAGGTAAGTATAGATTATCTGATAAGTCCTGAGCTTTTAGTTTAGTAAGATTCTGAGCTTGTTCAGCGGGTAGGGTAGTTGCCATCTCATCAGGATAGTCTGCAATCTGCTCGGTACCGACATTGGCTTTTATGAGTAAATCGAGTGCACCAGTTGGTTCCAGTACTGGCACGGTATCAATCTGCGTGGCTACTTGGTTAAGATCTCGATATAGTCTACTGCTATATAAATAACCGATAGTATGCAGGTGTTCATCAACGTGATGAATCGGTGTCATTTTGGGCGCAAGTAATGCGCGCGGATTACCTGAGGCACCTGCTAAGGGCGCTGATTTATCTAGTAAGGTGACAGTGATGCCACGATTGGCAAGAGCCCAAGCTGTGAGTAGCCCTGAAACACCAGCTCCAATGACGACGGTGTGATCGAATATAGCATGGGTCGTTTTTTGATGTTTATTATGATGACTAATATCTTGATGGTTATTATTAGTATCATCGTCATGACTAGTATCAGAATGGTCTGCATCTATCATCACAGCCGTGAGCATCTCACGTTTTCGTCCAAAGCCTTTTACTTTTTTAATTTGGAAGCCGTGCTCTTTCAGTCCGCGTTTGACGATGCCGGCACAGCTATAAGTGGCGGCAGTAGTGTGCGGGCCTGATAGACGCTGCATCTGTGTAAAGATACTGTCAGCCCACAAGGTGCTATTGCAAGAAGGCGCAAAGCCATCCAAAAACCAAGCATCGATATGAGGCACAGACGAATACTGATGACTGACTGCCAGCTTGCTAAGGCTATCCGCGGCATCTCCAAACCACATATCGACGGTTAAATTGTCACAATCAAAATTCAGACGATGACAGCCTGCAATCAGAGGCGGGTATGCTGCCAAAATCAGTTCGATGAATCTTGAGAGCTCAGGGGCACGCTGACGCCACAAAGCAAGTATATGAGTCAGATCTGCATATGGTATAGGGAATTTTTCAGTGGTAATAAAGTGAAGACGCGCATCTGCTAGGTGGGGATGAGTGTCGCGCAGCTGTCGCCATAACTGCCAGGTTGCCAGTAAGTTTAGCCCAGTACCAAACCCTAATTCCGCAATCGTAAAGCATTGTTTTGGCGCAAGGTATGTTAAACGTTCTGACAACTGATTGTGTGCCAAAAACACATGACGCGTCTCTGCTAGACCATCCGCATGCGAAAAATACACATCCCCAAACTCACCAGATACCGGCACCATATTACCAGTATCATCCATCTGCCAATCAATCTTGGCAGGCGTAATAACGTTTGAGGACTTAGCATTTTGAAGGTTAGCGATAGACATGAGAGGTTCTTAGCCGCAATGGTCGTATAGTCGGGATATTATTGGTGCCAGAGTTGATATTGTTACATCATAGTATGGCGTAGCAGAAAAAGATAATCGAAAGCTAAAGTCATGAAAGTCACGTATAGCAACTAGCTTATCAGCAGCAACTAGCCTACCAGCGCTCACGGCGCACAAATACCAGCCACGAGATAAAAATACCGACCAACAAGCTGATCAATACCGTAAACGCACCATACAAAAACAGCTGACCTTTACTCTCGTATACTAAGACGTTCGCTTGGGTCTGTAAGTCGTTCACTTGACGCTGCAATTGCGCGTTACGGCTGAGCAGCTCTTGATTGGCAGCTGACAGTGCCTTAGAGGACGGTTGCAGTTGCGCGGCTAACGTATCGTTGATATCTAGCGCAGAGTTTTTGGTTGCGACAGTGCTCGTAGCAGGTTGGGTTGTCATCGGCGTCGCTGCTGGTTCCGTGACATTAGTATCAGTTACTACTGGCGCTGCATGCACTGAGGCAGCTGCCAATAGCAATAGGCTGGCCACGCTGTTTTTTAAGAATCGATTGTTCAAATAAAGGACTCTTCGACTCACGATGCAGCTACTTTGTCAGTTGGCGCTGGCAATGCTTGGATAAAAGGTTTGATATCCACATGGCTATATACGCCATCACGTAGATAAGGCTCATCATTTGCCCATGCCTGCGCCGCTTCGATAGAGTCAAAATCAGCAATAATAAGGCTGCCTGACATGTCGTTTTTTCCATGTTCAATAGGCGTTGGACCTGCAATAACCAGTCGGTCTTCACGACTCAAAGCCTGCAGCCGCTCAATATGCTCTGTGCGAGTAATCAGACGTTGCGCGCTGCTGTTGGCCACATCATGACCAATAATGACAAATAAAGACATGAGACTTCCTTAGTGAGTAATAGAGCATGATAATTGATGCAAAAGACGTTTTACAACGCTAAAGGTCTTTTACTATTGATATTTAGCGGTAGCCTGACTGTTATTATAAGACAGCCTGTGTTATTTGGTGGCTTTATCCGTCAATGCAGGGTTTAGGTGTTTTTTTAATACAGCAAACTGAGCCACGACGAACACCAGCATGATTGGAATCCAGCCATAAGTTTTGAAGTTAATCCACGCCTCATCTGACATTGTGAACGCTGTGATATAATGTAATACAGCCATAAGCGCAAAAAACAATGCCCAAGCGACGGTCAGCTTTTTCCAACCGCTGAGTGTCAGGGTAAATACCTCTTTCATTGCAAGCTGCATCAAGGGCTTATTAATAGCAGCACTAACAAATAGCGTTAACGCAAAGATACCGTTGATAATGGGCGACTTCCAACGCAGATAGATGTCGTCACGCAGCAGCAACGTACCACCGCAAAATAAAATGGTTAATAATAGGACGACCCATTGCTGCTTATCAAATTTGCCTTTTTGGCGAATAAAGTGAATGGCATAAACGATGATAGTGGCGATGAGCAAAGCCCCTGCTGCTGCCAGGATACCACTGTAACGAGCAGCGATAAAAAAGGCGATCAAAGGGATAAAGTCTAATAATGCTTTCATAGCAAAGATGGTGTCCAACAAAAACGTATGGGGTAGTTTACACGTCTACCGCACCAAAAAAAAGCAATCAGCACGATAATACTGCGATATAAGCAACCTATCGAGTACCCCTTTCTTACGGTGGCTAGTGACTTGTGATTAGTACTTGCAGCTAGGATATAAGCGACTGGGCAAATATAACGTCATAAGTTAGACATAATGATTAAATATGGCAATGATCACTCTCACGTTTAGCAGCTGTCCGAGGCGTTATTTGTAACAATAATAACAATAGTAATTAGTGATAGCAGCAGTGACGTTTGCCACTGAACTTACCTTGCACTTTATAGCATTCAAAAAAACATAGTATTCAAACAAATCATAGTACTCAGAAAAACCGTAGTACTCAGAAAAATTAAGGCTCAACTTATGAAATACGATTTACATTGCCACAGTACCTGCTCGGATGGGACTTATGCGCCAACTGAAGTGGTCAGTCGCGCTCACGCCGCGGGTGTCAATATTCTGGCATTAACTGACCATGACACGCTGGCAGGAATTGACGAAGCAAGAGCCGCTGCTACTGCCCATGATATGCAACTGATCAATGGGGTTGAAATCAGCTGTGAACATACGCTGAGCGGCGGCTACGGTAAAAACAAATCCACTAATAAGATCATTCATGTGCTTGGGCTGGATTTCGCTGATCGCGACAAAATGCACGCAACTTTGCAGCAATTACAAGACAGTCGGGCGACACGTGGTCAGCGTATTGCCGAAAAGCTCAGCGAGCTGTTGGATATTGACTTCGATGAGCTATGGCAAGCGATTCTCAATAAGGTAGGTGGTAATCCGCAAGCTGTTGGACGGGCTCATATTGGGCAAGTGCTATTTGAGCGAGGCGAGGTAAAAACCGTCCAAAAAGCCTTTGATAAGTATTTGGCAGATAACAAGCCTGCCTATGTGGCAATCGAGGCATTGACGATGCAGCATGGTATTGATCTGATCCATGCTTGTGGGGGTAAAGCAGTACTTGCCCACCCCACGCGCTATCAGTTATCAGCCACACGAGTCCGTAAGCTGATACAGGAGTTTGCACAGCTTGGCGGTGATGCTTGTGAGCTACCAGCGACCAGTGAGCCGGTAAGTACGCGTAGAATGGTTGATCGTAGTATTGCTGAGCACAATCTTGTCACCTCAATCGGTAGTGACTTTCATGGCAGCAATATGCCGTGGCGACGCTTGGGAGATGTACCTGTATTAAATGCAGATCAGCAAGGCGTTTGGGAGTCATTTAAAACGCTGTCTTGATCCAGAAAATATTCTATTTTTATCGTCTTGTTAGAACAATGTCAGATACTGGTGCTGGCTATTTAGGTGACTGATTAAGCAGCTGGTAAGACTCAATACTTATAATTAGGCATTATTACGACCATAAAACAATTATTGATAAATAAATGCATAAAACAGATTGATAATGCAGACAGAACTTGTAACACTTGAAGCGTTGGTTATAGAATTTATCAAGGATATTACCACTTTTAGTTTGGTCTCAATGCCTAAGAATTCAGGGCGTTTAATTTTTCTGTGGTAGCCCATTTATGGCTGTATCGATCTCTCATCTTGGATACAAAAAGCTCTCTCAAATGATTTTTGAGTGGCAAGCGGTGGATCGAACGTCATTGTTGGCGCTATTTATTGTCATGGAAGTGTCACTACATTGGCTGTGGTGTTTGTTGGTTTGGTTGCAACAAGACGCCGTTGAGAGCTATGTCAATATACATTATCTGTATCCGTTGTGGTTTGGTATCAGTTTGACAGGCTTGTTTTTTTTGTGCATGTACAAATATCTGCCGCATACGGAGAATAAAAACGACGCTCTGGATGAGTGGCAGATTGCCTTGGTTTTGATCTATACCTTCTATATTGCCACTGTCATCGTCGTCATAGGCTATAGCAGCCTGTTTGCGGGTGTCTCAGTGGTCGGCGGTGCGATGCTAGGGATGATGCTGATAAAGCGTCGCTATGCTTGGCGGATGTTTTGGCTACAAATAAGCCTAATGCTAATGGCTATTATCGTACCTTATTTTGGTGTTAGTTTACCCAATCTGCGCCAGTTAACGGTTATTCATCCTCTGATAGATACACATAACTACCTGACTTACAACGAGCTTATGGCGATTGAAAATGCCATCGCTGCTTCTGCTTTTGAAAATAATATATTAGGGTGGGAAAGCATCAGTGAAGTGCAGCGCTCATCAGCGTTTTTTTGGCGCTCAACGCATCTGTATCTGGCGCTACCCAAAGCAATTTTTATCGTATATATGTTTCGCTCTTTGCTACTGGTACTAGATGATAGCCGACAAGAAACCTTGCAGCATGCCAATCAAGACGGACTTACCCAGCTAAAAAACCGCCGCTATGGTCTAAAGAAGATGAAGTATACCTTAGCAACAGTACAAGACCATCAGGACTTAAGCGTCATGCTATTGGATTTGGATTGGTTCAAACGGATCAATGACAACTATGGTCATGATGTGGGCGATCAGGTTTTGATTGAAGTATCTCAGACGCTATCCCAGTCGTTATCGGATGAAGCAATCATTAGCCGATATGGTGGTGAAGAGTTCTTGATTGTACTACCAAACACACAGCATGATAGCGCTATGGTGATTGCTGAGCAGTTGCGATTGAGCATCGCTGACAAGGCGATTAGTCTCAATAATATGTTTGAGTTTAATGTGACAGCAAGCTTTGGTCTGTATACCTTAACTCATAAAGAAAGAGCCTGTATCGCCAAAACATACAAATCCATTTTGCAAAAAAGAATATTGCCTCAAACAGAGACAGTGCCACTCATCAAACCAATTGCGACCCAACGAGCTGAAAATATGGCATCCATGCAAAAACTGCCAAGCGACATCTGTCAGCGGCTTATCAGTGCTGCGGATAAAGCCCTATATGAAGCCAAGCATCGCGGTCGCAACCAAGTCGTTAGCGCCAATAAAATGCTTAATGAAACAACTGGTGGGACACACACGCTCTATAAAAAACGCTAGTCGTTATGGCTAGTAGCTACTTTCAAGTAGCATCTATATAGAAATAGCGGCTACGTAAATAGCCGCCAGATAAATCCTGCTACACATCAGTCAATCATGACTCAAGCTGCTGTACGATACTTGCTAATACGCTCGTCGCAAAGCTGCCTGTTGTCAATGTAAAATCCAATACCAGCGTCTGATTGTCAGACCACTGCCATTTTAGCTGCTCAATAGGCAGTCTCAGCGCACGTCGTTGTGCTTTGATATCACGCTGCTCTAACCCCATTGCTAGCTGTTTAAGTAATGCGCTGTGCTGAACCACTTCCTTTTCTCGCTCCGCGGCACTACTGCTGACTTTATCATTGTCAGTGCCCCACATGACAGCAGTGGGATGAATATCGCCACTGTCAAGGCGTGCACGTAGCGTCTCATCCAAGGTTTCACTGGTAAATATAGACCCTGAACCATCGAGATTAAACACTTCACCTGCTAGCCCTTTATTCCAGCTCTCATCCCGTACGCGCGCTGCGAGTATCTCATTAAATATTAAGCTGCGTGCTGCAGATAGCTCCATAGTATTTTGTTCTCTCGGTGCACGCTTGCGTTTGCTCTTTTTTGGTTGTGAACGAGGCTCGCGCGGTGGACGGGCAAACAGAGACAATGCTTCTTTGATGTTATTGCCTTGCCAACCAAAACGCTGCGGACCAAAGTAATTGGGCACACCGCTGTCACTGATACACTGCAAATACTGCTCGATATGCTGCTTAGCAGACTGTACTTGCTCAGGCGCTACTGTATCGACCTCATTAGGCGTTGCGAATTGAATATCACGTAAGGTAATAATGAAGTGGTTGGCACGGTGGGTACCGCGGTTAAGCTTTTTGTTATGCCAGTGCTGAGCAAGGATAGTGACGGATTCGTGCTCGCCAACGTCTATCGGTGCAAACTCGGTAGGCGGTAATTGTTTTTTGGGTATGCGCAGACTAAACCACTGGGTCGTCAACGCATGACGGTCTTTCAATCCTGAGTAGCCCACATCGCGCAGTGGGACGTCTGCCCACTCTGATAATAGTTTTGCCAGATACGCGGTGTTCATACCTGACTTCTCTACATGCAGCCACAAGTGCTCGCCTTCACCCGTAAACTCTAGTGGCAATATCTCATTGACTACGAAATCTGCAGGACTTGCTTTATAAGTGGCTTGTTGTATCGGCGGGTGATTAGGTTGCGGCAGTCTCGCAGTGTCAGTAATCGCTGCAATATCGATAAGCGTGAGATCCAAACGGTCGATTGAATCGCTAACTGTAGCAGATTGAGTGGCAGAGGTAGGGGTATTGTTGATATCAGTAGAGGTGTCTTGAGAAGTCATAATCTGGTCTTTTATTTTGTGGTGATAAGCAAGAGGGATAACATAAGCAATCGGGTGAGCAATTACGTTTTGCAACGCAGGTAACATACAAAAAAACATCGTGTGTGATGCGGTCTTGCTACTATCAGTACATAGCATACTTAGACAATAGAGTAAGTTGAAATTGTCAGGCTCGGTCTGGTCATTTTCAATGCGCTGTTATTAGGACATTATTATAACTGTTAAGGAAGCATTATGACCAAGGCGATGATCAACACAGTCACCATTAGTAAAGCTGATATTCCAAGTGGTGGCATGAAATCTTATAAACAAGAAGACGATAGTATCATTTTAATCACGCGTGATGACGATGAGTTCCGTGCATTTGATGGCAAGTGTCCGCATGCGGGTGCAGATTTGGGCAACGGTCTGCGCTGCGGCAACCGAGTCGTCTGTCCTTGGCATCATGCAAGTTTTGATACCCGCGATGGGTCGTTACTGGAGCCGATAGCAACAGAAGGTTTGACTCAATATGAGCTCACAAGTGACGGTGATAATGTGACCGTTGATACTTCAGCTCCGATAGAAAAATCGATAGATAACGACCAGCTCACAGATACTCATACCATTATCGTCGGTGGCGGCGGTGCAGGATTTATGACAGCCAACCAATTACGTCATGGAGGCTATGGCGGCAAAATCACACTGATTAGCAAAGAAGATACCGCACCTTATAATCGCCCCTTACTATCAAAAGCATTTTTAGCTGGCAATATGGCCGAAGATAAACTGCTATTAGGCGGCGCAGCGTGGGCCAAAGACAACGATATCGAGCTACGCCTCAATCAAACGGTCAGCGAAGTATTGCCCAATGAGGCGACCATCGTCATAGAAAATGAAAACGGCACTAGCGAGCGAGAGACTGCGGATTTCTTGGTGGTGGCGACAGGTGCATCACCTAGCATTCCGCCCATTACTGGGGCAGATGTCGATGGCGTCTACACGTTGCGTAGCATGGCAGATGCCAAATTGATTAAAGCGGCCAGTCATGATCAGCGCGTGGTAATCATTGGTACAGGCTTCATCGGTATGGAGGTTGCCTCTGCATTAGCACAGGCGGGTACGACTGCTTCTATTACGGTGATTGGGCAAGACGACCGCGTGATGGGTAATATAGTATCGGAGACTGTGAGTAATGCACTGATCAAACTGCATGAAGAAAAGGGCATCAACTTTGTATTTGATGCCACCGTCAATGAAATTACCAAGATTGACCGTCAAGCTGACCAAGACAAAGATAACGAAGCTTTTTCACATGTGGGCGGTGTTACGCTAGCGAGTGGTGAGCACATTGATGCCGATATCGTGGTCTTGGGTACTGGCGTCTCACCGCGCACAGAGATACTGAACGAGGTTAATGACCCAGATGGCGTACAGGTCGATGACCATCTACAGCTGCGCGATGGGGTATATGCGCTAGGCGACATCGCCAAAGCTAGCAATCAAATGGGCCGTATGCGCATCGAGCATTGGCGTGTGGCATTGCAGCACGGTATGGTGACGGCAGCTGCTATATTAGGTGATGACAATGTCGATTCGTTAGAGGCGCGCATTCCATTCTTTTGGACCATGCAGTATGGCAAGAGCCTGCGCTATAGCGGTCATGCTGAGACCCCAGAGCACAATATCCTATTTGGCACGCCAGATACGCTCGACTATATCGAATATTACTTCGATGACGACAGCGAGAACACAAGAGCTAGCGCAGCGAGCACGCTCGGACGCGACAAAGAATTGGTCGCTTTCTCTGAGCTATTGCGCCGTGGCCATGCGCCAACGCGCGCGCAGCTCAATGCAGGGTTTGATATTATTGAGCAAGCGCAGGTATTATCGCGCTAGTACTACAAAGCAATACATATTAATATTTAGACTGGCTTAGGGAACTAAGCCAGTTTTTTTATATGAGTAAAAAGGAAAAATTCTAATATGAGCGAAAATAATATAAATAACAGTAACATACATATAGACTCTTCCAATAAAGAATCTGTATTTCTACGTGAAGCCACATTGGATGATATCGCTGCACTTGAGCGCTTATTAAATCGCTGCTACCGAGAGACAGCAGGCTGGACCAACGAGGCAGATTTGATTGGTGGTATTAGAACCACGTCAGCCGAGCTTGCTGCCGTTATCAATGACCCTAACCACTATTACTTTGTTTATCCAAAAACAACAACAGGCGAGCGTGAGGCAGAAGAGACGGACGAGCTACTTGGTTGTATCGCTGTCGATATCAAAATAGATGCTGACGCTAATAAAAAAGCCTATATCGGCATGTTTGCGGTACATCCTGAGCTACAAGGGCAGGGCATAGGGAACGTCCTCTTACAAGCGGCAGAGACTTTTGCAGATCGTCACTTGCAGTCACAGAACCAGCCCAGCCGTCTGACCATGTCTATCTTGAGTCATCGTCCTGAGCTCTTGGCATACTATCAGCGCCGCGGTTATCAGTTCAATGGCAATAAAATGCCGTTTCCAAACGATGGCAATAATGGCGAGCCCAAGCGTGAAGACTTGGAGCTGTTGGAGTTGGAAAAGATAGTGAGCTAAATGTAGGTCTAGCAACAAGTCACTTGAAACGACAATAACATCAAGGCCTCATTTAACCCCAAAAGTGTCCAAAGGTCATAAACAACCCCAAACTTAATAGTAAAAATGCCACAATGATCAAGCGCTTGAACCAGTTAAATGCTGGCAAGCGCGTGGCATTGTCATCAGACATCAGATAAGCAAACAAAAACAATAGGCTTGCAGCTAAGGTCATAATTCCGATGCCAATCGGCAATATAAACAAGTACATCTGCCACACAGTGATCTCTCAACGGTTAGTATTCATCGCATCATAGCAGTATTGGGATTGTACTGTCAGTAAGTGACTCTTTTGTATTTACTGTCTGTATTTTTTGATATTAAAAAATACAGGTGTCGACTGATAACATCAAAAAAGGATGCACAAACGGCATCCCTTTTTATATTCCATAAGACTATTAGTAATAGTGCTCGATGCTTAGCGCTCAACGCATCGTCACAAACTCTTCTGAACCAGTCGGGTGAATAGCCACTGTATTGTCAAAGTCAGCTTTGGTCGCGCCCATTTTGATCGCGACAGCAAAGCCCTGAATCATCTCATCGACACCGAAGCCAAGCCCGTGTAGACCAATAACCCTCTCATCATCACCCAAGCATACCAGTTTCATCATGCATTTTTGACGATGCTGAGTCACTGCGCTGTACATAGAGGTAAATGTCGATTTGTAGCATTTGATGTTTTCTTTGCCATAATGCTCAATCGCATCAATCTCAGACAAGCCTATCGTACCGATAGCGGGGTGGGTAAAGATTACCGTTGGTATCAACGTATAGTCCAAATGCTCATCAGGTTTATTGTTAAACAAACGCTCTGATAAACGGCGACCAGCGGCAATCGCCACCGGGGTCAGATCGATACTGTTTTCGATAATATCGCCAACGGCATAGATGTTTTCAACATTGGTATTTTGGAACTTATCGACCTTGATCTTGCCAGTCTCGGTAGTTGCAACGCCAGTCACTTGCAGGTTGATATTGTCAGTCGATGGTGCGCGTCCAATCGCCCAAATCAGACAGTCTGTCGTATCTAGACTGCCGTCTTTGCTACATAACGTCAGGCTCTCGTCTTCGTTTTTATTGACAGCAGTGAGGGTGGTGTTGGTATGCAAATGTATACCGTCTTGCTCCATCTCTATGAGCAGAGCCTCTACCACACTATGATCAAATGCACGCAGCGGTGAGTGCTGACGGACATACAGGTGCACTTCAGCGCCCAGACTGTTTAACACGCCTGCGATCTCGACAGCGATATATCCAGCGCCCACAATCGCCACGCGCTTTGGCAAATGCCTCAATGCAAAGAAGCCATCAGAATCGATGCCGTACTCTGCGCCTTTGATATCTGGGCGAATAGGATGACCGCCAGTCGCAATCAAGATATGATCAGCGGTAATGAGCTCACCATTGACCTCTACGGTATTGGTATCAACAAACTTAGCAAAGCCTTTGATGACTTCTACGCCGTTTTTGGCCAAGTTATTGTCATAAGAGCGGTGGATATTTTCGATATACTGTTGACGACTCTGTACCAGCTTTTGGAAGTCAAAATCTCGGACATCGACATCAAACCCATAGTCTGGCGCATATTTATGAATGGCTTCGGCAACTTGCGCGCCATACCACATGACCTTTTTGGGAACGCAGCCCAAATTCACACACGTACCGCCCAACTGGTCGGCTTCGATAATGGCGCATTTTTTGCCATAGCTTGCTGCACGGTTGATTGAGGCAATACCGCCGCTACCACCACCAATGGCGATATAGTCATAATGTTTGGTCATAATAAGGTCTCTTTACTGAGTTATTGTACGTATTGTTTTGGATACCAGCATAACGGGTCATGCTATCTGTGCTATCCATCTTACAAGTTTTTTGTGCTGAGGGTATGGCAAATAGCCTACCTTTGGACAGCACATAACTAGGGCTAGGGTCTATATACTTGACCACATTTATCAAACAATGGGGCGCCGTCTATAAAACAATAGCCCCGGAATGGACAAACCTAGCACCAAAGCGGAGGTCACAAAAAGCGCTTCAAACAAATACACCATCATTTGGCTAAATAATTCGTCTGAATAACCAAAATAGCCAATCTGCACCATACTGACCATTGCTTTGTATGCGGCGATACCCGGCATCATACAGATGACGCTGGGCGAGATGAGCGCTTTGGGCGGTAGGGTATATTTCTTAGAAAAATATACACCCAAAAAGCTGGCAAGCATCGCCCCAAAAAAGCTCGCGATCACCAGATGGACATGCTGATAAACAAGCGCCGTCTTTAGCCCAAATCCCAACGCTGTCATCAGCAGACACGGCAAGATATAGCGTTTGGGTACGCTAAACATCAGCGTCCACCCAAGGGTAATGATACAAGACAGCACAACGGTTTCAATAAACCACATCTAAAACCCCCAGTGCTGTATGCGTAGTAACACTAGCGCCATTACGATGCCCACACAAGCAGACAAAGTGAGCATATAGGTAAATACCGCGCGCCCAACGCCAATATTGACATAGCCTTTTAGGATATCGGATAACGAGTTAATCAGTGGAAAGCTAGGAATCAGTAGCAACACGCTAGAGGCCACGGCAATATCAGCATTATTGCCAATATCAAAATAATAGGTCGTCGCCCCAATGAGCGAGGCGATAAAAGCCGTCACAATAACGGTGATAAAAGGGTTGAAATGGTGCTTGGACAGGTAAATACGAGTAAACATCGCTACCATACCTGCGATAAAGGTCACTGCTGTAATCGACCAGCTGCCGCCGTTCAAATAAGCAAACGCGGCACAAGAGGCACCAACAAATATACTGACTAGCCATGTTGGATACACGGTCTTATCCAACTCATCAAAGGCAATCGTTGTGCGGTCAATCAAGTCGGTACTATCTATAGTGGCTTCAGTTTTATTAATGATTTGCTGAATTTGCACCAATAAATTGACATTGATGCTCTGATTGATCGTATCTCGGGTGGTGGTAATACAGCGCTCATCGCAGATGGTCGTTAGGGTGATAGCGTTAAAGTTCAGCGAACATTCGACGCTGTTCATTCCTAGCGCAAGCCCCAAGCGTTTGGATAAGTCCACCACCACGGCAGACTCAGCGCCATACTGCATAAGGAGTAAGCCGCAGCGTACGCATAGTCGAGTAATACGCTGCTGCTTTACGTAGCTGATAGAGGTCATGGGCGAGATACGCAGATTAGTTGGCGACTGATACGCTATTATAAAGGGTCTGGATGCTGACGCGCAGACAATATCAGAAATACCATTAAGTGATACGATACAGTATAAGCTTTTTTGGCAAGGAGGATAAAATGCACATCGCTATTTTGACAGTGACGTTTTCATTGCCCGGCTGCGGCTCATTAAAAGAAAAGCGCCAACGCATGGGCGGCTTGCATGCGCGATTTGGTAATACGCCAAGCGTTGCAGTCTGTGAGAGCGGTGGTCGCGCGCGCCATGATGCCAGTGAATGGACGTTTGTGATCGTTGGACTGTCAAAACGTGAGGTCGAGTCGCAGTGTAGCCAGATTGAAGAAAAGCTAGAACGTACGGTAGATGCAAGGGTAATGAATGTTGAGAGGGAGTTTGTTTAGATGTTAGTCTTATTATTTCGCTGTAAATTGACACTCTGTTGGACTTAGCAATGTAGGTATAGTTTATAGATCTTAATTGGGTAATAAAATTGATAAAGGACAACTCCTAACTAAGAGAAACTGTCCTTTGTTTCATTATAAATCTATCTTGATGTCAATTTCATTGATTTATTTCTCTAAGCTTATCATCTCTTAATTTGACAAAATTGATTGTCGGTAGAATAAATGGTTTGTAGCCCGCGTTCAAAAGAAGATTGGAATAAAATGCTCTAAAATAGGGGTAACCAATAGCAGGAGCGTTAATAAGAGCAAAATTACCTTCCAAGAAATCACACGAAATAGGCTCATCAACCTCAAATTGAGTCAAAAACACGACCTTACTTTGATATTTTTCAACATTGTTTTTCATTTCTCCGACAAACACAATCAAAAAGACGTTAGACTCATCATCTCCTTCGGCAACCATTGGATTAAAGTCAAAAGAAAAGCTTTCGTCTTCAAATTTAGTACTATCTTCTAAATCGAGATAATCTAGGCTAATCTGAACAGCTTTAGTTGAAACGAGCTGAATATTCATCTAACTTCCTTAATAGCTAATACCTATGCTGAGTAACTTAAAGATTCACCTGTATCATCTAAGAGAAATCGATAAGAGTATTTGTTATCAGTCTTATACTTTACTTTTAACTTACTTTTGAGATAATTCAGTTCAACAAAGTAGTTTTTTTCGTGTTTTAAACTATCTAAAATTGTAATCATCTTAGTTTCTGAACAATCTAAGACAGTATTACCATAAATATGTACTCTTTCTTTAGAGTCACTGTCACTGTTCTCAACGCCAATAGCTTCTTGAGCAAACGAACCATTCAAAAATTCGTGTACAGTTGGTCCAGTAGCTTGTTCTTGAAGTACCAAAAAATTTTCTAAGAACTCATCAGCATCTACGTTGTCTAGCCACTCTGTAGCAGCTTCTAAAATAGCTTCGTATTTATTATTCATAATTTCACCTTAAGATATTTTATTCAAGATAGTTGTATTTTGCTTACTTCACATATTTGAACTACACTTTTCATTTAAAAACACGCTATTAAATAATAAAAATCAAGAAATTATTTACTTATAAAGTACCATTGAGGTGGACTTAAACAGTCTTTACCTTCCTCATAGACCACAATCTGCTGTCGTGTAGGAAGAGGCAAAAAATCATATTTATGATCGCCATGGATATACTTTAAACCTTTGGGGTTCTCAATATTAATATCTTGGGATTTTATAGCTTTAAAAGGTAATTTATTTTCTTTCCGGAAGTGTTGAATACATGTTGAGACTGCAACTTTACTTATCTTCTCCTGAATTTTAGCTTTGTTGAAACTACCTTTGGCATTACGTAACTTAATGTTTAGTGTATTCACGTATTTATATATTAAGCTCTCAAAGAACCTTTGTGCTTCAACGTCACCTACTAAATCCAAAAAGTCGACATGCTCTATGTCTACCTGAAACTTTGTAATCACATAGTTACCATTTCTAGGCTCTATTTTTCCCCATTTATGGGCGAAGTAATCACTGTCAGTCCAAAAGTAATAGCCTTTACCTAACCACTCTATTTTTCCTGAATTACTGATGAAAGGAACTTTGCTTAGAATTTCTTCCTTATTTCCACGATTGTCACAAGTATGAAAACAAGTAATTGAGACAGTCATACCTACTTCCAATTGTAAACAAATGTTAGTTTAATAAGAGTTAATTGAAAAAATAGCTAGCTAATGTATAACTATACATTAGCTAGCTAGAATGAGATAGTAGAGTTAATGAGCATTAAAGTTACAGCAACTGATGCAACTTTGAGCTATATAAAATATTAATAAGCATAGTATAGAATAAAGCCAACATCATAACAAGTAAATAGCATTCTACCTAACACATCTTAAGATTTTTTACTATGCAGTAATAAGTGAATGAAGAAAGAACAATTTGTCTTAAGAAGGCGCTTCGCTTTAATTGTAGAATCAGTTTAGGACTTCTTAGGATATATGATGCATATCACAAAGGTAGTAGTTCCAATTTTGGAACGCTATTATGTTTGGGTAAATATACCAATTAATAAATTTCAGCAAAGAAATTTTCAACTCAAACCTCACCCAACAAAAAAGCCCACTCCCTAAAGAGTAGCCTTTTATCACTCCTTCAACAATTTCTATTAGCTTACGTCTTTGAGCCTAAAAGTATTCTAAAACAATCATACTAAACTAGAAAGATGTTTAATAAATCAATTATACTTAAGGATTAATAGAGACATAAAGGACTGTCATGACAATCACCACCATCCAGCTATTTACCTTCATCATTGCTGTATTCATATTTATCATGACGCCGGGTCCTGGTGTATTTGCCACGATTGCCAAAGCCATGACACAAGGTTCTTGGGCGGCGCTACCCTTAATCATTGGACTTGCCGCAGGCGATACTATTTATATGGTGTTTTCAGCTTATGGACTGAGCGCATTAGCAAGCAATTTCAATACACTGTTTACTATCGTTAAGTTTGTAGGTGCAGGTTATTTATTTTACTTGGCTTACAAGATGTGGACGACGGTGCCAAGTGAAATTATCACTGGAAATGTAGCGTTAAAGAATAAGAATGAGGGGTTAAAAAGTGTAACGTCAGGCTTTTTGGTGTCCATTAGCAACCCAAAAGTTATTTTATTCTACATCAGCTTGTTACCGAGCTTTTTTCCAGTAACCAGTCTGACAGGCGTAGATATTACGATTCTATGTCTAGTGATTTTTAGCTGCGCCATTGTTGCTATGATGATGTATGCCTTTATGGCGAGTTATGCGCAACAACGTCTAAAAAGCCCTAAAGCGCGTCAGAAATTTAACCGAGTAGGGTCTTCATTTATGGGATTGGCTGGCACATGGTTGATAGCGAAGGGTTAGATTTACCATACAACATTGGGTGAAGTATGATGCCCAGCAGTGGTGTTCACGCATAAATGCTCTCAATCTATTTCTCATTACGGCAAAGCTATGAATGAACAACGGTTTCAAGAGAATGAGGAAAATAGACTGTCTATTAGCACGCCTACCAAAGATGATCCCACAATGGTTTTCTGCCCAAAATGTCAATCTAAAGCCATCGTTACTATACATAATGATGAGGCTCGATTGAGTTGTTCAAGTTGTGGCTATAATCAAGCAAAATTAGCTGAGCATAGAACCTTTTATTGGGGCGAGGAAAATCCAACGGATAGTTATTTTGGCGCAAATTTATGGTTGCAAACTGATTGTGTGGGCGAGAACTTGTGGGCATTCAACAAGCGTCATTTGGGATACTTAGAAAATTTTGTATCAGCCAAACATAGGCAACGTAATCCAAATGTAAATACTTGGATGAATAGTTCATTAGCCAGTCGTTTGCCAAAATGGATGAAAGCTGCCAAAAATCGTGAGCAGGTTTTAAAGGCAATTGTAGTTTTGAAAAATAAAATATAGCAGCTATCTTTGATTTTCCACACCAAAAAAAGGCCACCCCCGAAAGAGTAGCCTTTTATCAATCATTCACTAATTTGTCTTAGCTCACATCTTTTAACCCTTGCTCCAGCATTGGCTTTAAGAATTCACCCGTATATGAACCTTTCACTTCTGCGACTTCCTCAGGTGTGCCTTCAGCGATGATCAGTCCACCACCTTTACCGCCTTCAGGACCCAGATCAATCACCCAATCCGCCGTTTTAATGACATCGAGGTTATGCTCGATGACCACGATGGTATTACCCTTATCGCGTAGGGTATGCAGGATATGGAGCAGCTTATAGATATCATGGAAATGCAAGCCCGTGGTTGGCTCATCCAAGATATAGAGCGTCTGTCCTGTATCACGTTTGGCAAGCTCACGTGCCAGTTTGACACGCTGCGCTTCACCACCAGACAGCGTTGGTGCTGACTGACCGAGACGAATATAGCCAAGACCGACATCCATAAGCGCTTGCAGACGACGATAGATCGCAGGTATCGCTGAGAAGAACTCAGTCGCATCCTCAACGGTCATCTCTAACACTTCGGCGATGCTTTTGCCTTTGTAGTGAATCTCCAAGGTTTCGCGGTTATAGCGTTTGCCTTCACAGGTATCGCATGGCACATACATATCAGGCAAGAAATGCATCTCAACCTTAATGAGACCATCACCTTGGCACATCTCACAGCGTCCGCCTTTGACGTTGAAGCTAAAGCGACCAGGCTTATAACCGCGGGCACGCGCTTCTTGCGTTTGAGCAAACATCTCGCGTACAGGAGTAAACACACCAGTATACGTCGCTGGGTTTGAGCGTGGCGTACGACCGATAGGGCTTTGATCGATATCGACCATCTTGTCCAAGTGCTCAAGACCACTAATGCTTTCAAACTTGTCGGCAATCAGCGTTGAGGCGTTGTTTAACTGCGTCGCTGCCAATGGCATGAGAGTGCGGTTAATCAAGGTTGACTTGCCCGAACCAGATACGCCCGTCACACAGGTCATGATACCAACAGGGATAGTTAAATCCACATCGTGCAAGTTATTGCCTGATGCGCCTTTGAGCTCAATCGTCATCGGTACTTTTTTAGTTTTAGCCTTACCTTTGACTTCCATATCCATGGTTTTGGCTTTATGACGCACGGCTGGAATTTCGATGCGCTTTTTGCCAGACATATATTGTCCAGTGAGCGATTCTTTGTTTGCCATGATGTCATCGACCGTACCTTGAGCGATGACATGACCGCCGTGTACACCTGCACCGATACCGATATCGATCACGTGATCCGCTTGGCGAATGGCATCTTCGTCATGCTCAACGACCAGTACGGTATTGCCCAAGTCACGCAAGCGTGTAAGGGTCTTTAGCAGACGATCATTGTCACGCTGATGCAGACCGATTGACGGCTCATCAAGTACGTACATGACGCCCATGAGACCTGCACCGATTTGGCTGGCAAGCCTGATACGTTGTGCTTCACCGCCTGATAGTGTTTCGGCAGAGCGTGCAAGGGTCAAATAATCAAGACCAACGCTGACAAGGAAGTTTAAACGCTCATTAATCTCTTTAAAGATTTTTTCGGCGACTTCACCTTTATGACCGCCGATCTTTAGCGTTTTATAATATTCCGCAGAGTCGCCAATAGAGAGCTTGACGATGTCAGCAATGGTCTGGTCGTCAACACGCACATTGCGAGAGATTTCATTGAGACGCGCGCCATCGCAGACATTACAAGTGGTATCAGCTAAGTATTTGGCCAGCTCATCACGCACGAGGTTACTTTGCGTTTTAGCATAACGGCGCTCTAAGTAAGGCAGCACGCCCTCGAATGGTACGGTCTTGTTCGTCTTGCGCCCGCGCTCATCAGTAAAGTTAAAGGTGAGCTTTTCTTTGCCCGAGCCATGCATGATGATGTCTTGATGCTTTTTGGCAAGGTCCTGCCACGGCATATCCATATCGATTTTGAAATGCTTACAGACAGTGCTCAGCAAACCAAAATAATAGGCATGACGTTTGTCCCAACCATTAATCGCGCCTTGATTGAGTGACTTTTCATGATGGGTAATGAGTTTTTCAGCCGCGAAGTACTGGCGTTTGCCCAGACCGTCACAGCTTGGACACGCCCCGTATGGGTTGTTAAAACTGAACATACGCGGTTCAAGCTCAGGTACGGCGCGATCACAGACAGGGCATGAGTGCTTGGCGGACATGACTTGGTTGTCGTCACCGCCTTCTTTTGGGTTGCCATCCATAAAGTGTAGCGTCACCAGCCCTTGACCCAAACGTAGCGCCGTCTCTAAACTCTCAGCAACACGGTTGCCCAAATCATCACGGACTTTAAAGCGATCGACCACCACTTCGATAGTATGTTTTTTCTTCTTATCGAGGGTCGGCAGCTCATCGGTGTCATAGACATCGCCATCGACGCGTACGCGCACAAAACCCTGACCAATCAGCTGCTCAAGTAACACGGTATGCTCACCTTTACGCTCGCGAATCACCGGTGCCAAGATCATGAGTTTGGTATCTTCTGGCAATGCCATGACCTGATCGACCATTTCAGTGACTGACTGTGCAACCATCGGCTCGCCATGCTCTGGGCAGTAGGGTGTACCGATACGCGCATAGAGCAAACGCAGATAGTCATAAATCTCAGTAATCGTACCGACAGTTGAGCGCGGGTTATGGTTGGTCGATTTTTGCTCGATGGCAATCGCAGGGGAGAGACCCTCGATGCTATCAACCTCAGGCTTTTCCATTTGCGAGAGGAACTGACGTGCATACGCCGACAAGCTTTCGACATAGCGACGTTGCCCTTCGGCATAGAGGGTATCGAAAGCCAATGAAGACTTACCAGAGCCAGACAAGCCTGTGATTACCACGAACTTATCACGTGGAATGTCTAAATCAATGTTTTTTAAATTATGAGTACGTGCGCCGCGTATTGCGATATGGTCATGTGCCATCGTTTATGGGTTTCCTATTTGCTAAAAGGGGAGTGAAAATATGTCAAATAAAAAGCTAAATACAGATCAATACAATGTTTATTTGATAGTGGTTAACTAAAAATATGCAGTGGTTGGTTCAAAACAGAAATAAGTTTTAAGTTTGTAATTGTGCTACCACTTATAATTTTACTATTAATAGTTTCGCTGCTGACTACTAGTGCTTTATGTGGTTACTTACTATTTATTTAGCGAGGCAATTGATTCTGTATATCTGCCTTGTGCGTCTAAGCAAATCTAAATCAAATCCCTGTTAAGTAACAGGCATCGTTTGTTATGGTTTTGACCAAAAGTGTCATTTTTTGAAGGGGTTTGTCATTTAAATTATCGTCTGAGTCGAGTGCTAATAACGTTTGCGACGCCTTACTTTATTGTCATGGCGACAGCATTATTCAAGGTGTAATAAGGTATAGTCAATCCACAATAAAACTGGAACAGCCCATATCCTGAAACAGTTTAGGCAGATTATTCTCCATCCACCCTTGGCGTAGAAACTTAGCCTGTGCCCACTTCTTCTCGATAGGGTTCAGATCAGGGCTGTACGGCGGCAGCCATAAAATA
>NZ_JAMYEB010000008.1:0-115334 GCF_033790785.1 Psychrobacter sp. PP-21
TTGTTGACGTGACCATTCCAAATGATGCAGACGATGGCATCACTGCCGATGGTGAGTATAGTGTGACCGCCACCGTAACTGACGCGGCTGGTAACGTGAGTGCGCCTAGTAACGCGGTGAGCTTTACGGTAGATACCGCGGCGCCAGGTCAACCAACTGTGATCATTGGTAATGGTGATGATTTAGTTAACGGCTTTGACTTAAACGACGATGGGTTGGTTGAGGTTACTGTGGTTTTACCAGATAACGCTGAGGTTGGCGACACTGTAACGGTCGATGGTATGCCGACTCCGATTACTCAAGATATGCTAGACAATGGTTATAACTTTGCGGTTGAAGTTCCATCACAAGGGGCAGTACTAACAGTTACCGCAAATGTGACTGATCAGGCGGGGAACGTTGGTTCGATAGGTACCGACAGTGCTACAGTTGGTGATACCACGGCACCTGCGGTATTGATTCCTGAAGCGCTTGATGGCGTCAATGCGGAAGAGTTTGCAGATGGCATTCAAACCCAAGTGACCCTGCCATCTGGCACGGTTGCAGGCGACACAGTGACCTTAACAGTGACGCCTGATGCTGGTAACCCTATTACCGTCGAATATGAAGTGACCGCAGCTGACCTTGATGTCAATGATGGAGATGGTATCGCTGAGATCACGATTCCAAATGGCGTTGATGGTATCAGTGATAATGGTGCCTATACGGTAGTTGCTACGGTG
Source organism: Psychrobacter sp. PP-21 (assembly GCF_033790785.1). Taxonomy (NCBI): domain Bacteria; kingdom Pseudomonadati; phylum Pseudomonadota; class Gammaproteobacteria; order Moraxellales; family Moraxellaceae; genus Psychrobacter; species Psychrobacter sp. PP-21. Next base: position 723 of record NZ_JAMYEB010000008.1, read on the forward strand.
ACAGATGCAAATGAAAATGTCAGTGCTCCGAGTGCTGCTGTCGAATTCGATCTTAATACGACCTTTACTGCCCGTGATGATCTGGATGATCTTGATTTAGGAGCGTTGCAAGTTACGTACTATGATCCGATCAGTGAATCTGACTTAGATGTTTTGGGGGTTGCTGAAGGTACTGGTGGTGCCGATAGCAGTCTTGGCTTTACCGTGAGTGCAGGTACAAATGGCACAGTCAGTATCGAAGTTAGTCAGACGGCATTAGTTACAGTAGCGGATGCAATTAATATAGAGGTTTATAATAGTAACAATGAGCTTGTTTACGTTGGCACTACTGGTAGTGAGCCATTGGTAGGTAATGTTATTGGAATCGAGTTATTGGGATTAACTGGCAATGATACATTGACTGCGACAGTTTCTGATTTAGAACCAGATGAATATACTATTGTGGTGCGAAATAGTGAGAGCGCATTAGGAGCTTTAGTCAATGGTCTTACCTTAGCCGAGTTGGGTGAAGCAGGAGTTGTACTGGGTCCTGATAACCAAGAAGTTGTTTTTACCACAATCAATAATGCATTAGGTCCAGTTTTAGGAGGCACTGTTAATGGTCTTCTCAATATTGCATTAACTGCGGCTGGGGATGAAGGTTTAGGTCTCGATGCTGTAGTAGATATACTGGAAGATAATGTATTAGGATTAGGTGTTTTAGACCCATTACTTGATGACATTACTGCTGTGCTTCTTAGCAATACCCTAACCCTACTTGAAACCACAGATATTACAGCGACAGTGACTGAGTTCGATTATGCTGATGATACTGTCATTACTGGTAATGTGATTGATCCCGATGTATCGAGCTCAGGTGAGTTGGGCGAAGATACGGTAACGGTGGATACAGTACTGACTGATATCGACAGTAATGATAGCCAATCGGAACCTACCTCTGCGGTAGTCGATGGTACAACGGTGTTTACGATACAAGGTCAGTATGGTGTCTTAGTTATTGATGAAAATGGTGACTATACGTATACGGCAAATGGTGATTTTGCGTCGTCAGGTCAATCGGAGACATTTACTTATACAGTTTCTGATGGCGTTATTAGTGATATAGCAGAGCTGGCGATTAATCTTGATGCGGTCGTTGATATGACGCCACCAGAGGCCCCAACGATTGATGAGCCTATCGCTGGCGACAACATCGTTAATGGTACCGAAGCCGCGGCAAGTTTTGCTGTAACAGGTACGGGGGTTTCAGGCGACACAATTACGTTGACTGACGGCTCAAACAATATCTTAGGTACGGCTATTGTCGACGCAGCTGGTGACTGGAGTATCAATGTCGATGAGGCAGAAGTAAGGGCAATGGGTGAGGGTGCTGAGCAATTGAGCGCTACCGCAACAGACCCTGCTGGAAATATTGGTGCCGCATCTACTGTGACTGTCACAGTAGATACAACCTCACCAGTCGCCGTTGATGATCAAAATCTTGCTGAGCTAGAGGTAACATCAACTGTATCAACATCTACAGCTGGTCTTAATGGAGATGTTAATAGTCTATTAGGTATCGGTGTTCTTAATGGTCTGGTTGACGTTGATTTTCTTGAAGAAAACAACGTATTTGAGGTAAGTGTAGAGGCTGGCAATACACAAGTGATCACCTTAGATGGAAGTGGAAGTCAACTTTTGAGCCTCAGTGCTGTCCTTGGTGGTAACAATAATTTCAATCTTGAGATTTATCGCCAAGAGAATGGCAGTGATCTGGCTGAACTGGTTCAACTGAAAGAGGACTTTCTAGGATACAGCCCAGGACTTTTCGGGGCATTTGGAAGTTGGAGTGCCGATGCATTGACACTTGATACTTTCACTGGCGGTGTTAAAGGTGCGAAATATTTTATTGTTGCTACCAATCCTGCGGCTAATGATGGACTTTTAAGTCTTGGACTTTTGACAGATATAAGTATTGGCGCAATAGCAAGCACATTGACTGACTATACTGTGACTGGAGAACCTGTCCTCGATAATGTTATTGAAAATGATGACGGTATCGGGCAATCGATAACAGTAACTGCTATCAATGGCGATCCTATTAATGGTTCTACGACTATTGATGGTGACTATGGTACTTTGGTTATTAGCTCTAATGGTGATTATGCTTATACACCGTTCAAAAATAATAGTGTGATCGGTCAAACAGACGATTTTGACTATACCATCAATGATGGTAATGGTAATACCGATACGGCTACGCTAAGTATCACTATTAATAGTGATGGGCAAGCGCCAGCCGCTGCACGTATGAGTGCTACCAGCTTCACACTTGCTGATGACACAGCTTCTATTGAATTACCTGATACGCTACTAACCACTTCGAGCGAAGGGGTTGACACTCTAAGCTTTGAGGGTTCAGATCAAATCATTAGCCTCTCTGACATGATGCAGCCTGATATCATTGATATTGGCGGTATTGGTGCGAATACTTTAAATATAGCAGATAAAGATGTTGAAACTACTATCTATGTCAAAGGTGATAACGATGATACGGTCAATCTAGAAGGCGATAGCTGGACCAATATTGGACAGACTACCTCAGAAGGTGAGATGTATAACGTATGGCAGTCATCTAATGATACACAGGTTCATATTGATACTGACATCGTCAATATTATCTAAGACTGGCTGATCTTATTTTAATGCACAGAACGCTTCCAAAATGGAGGCGTTTTTTACGACGTTTTTATAGATATTTTTGAGATAGAGTAAAGTATATTAGGCAATAAATATAATAGCCTGGTTTTTAAATAAGAAAGTAAAAAACCATAAGGCATAATTAAGACATGGATGAACAGAAGGCTATCTGATTGATGAATAGTTATTTCTTTCCAAAAATTGCTATGTCTTATAAAGTGCCGCAAACGATCTTATACGGATTTTTTATTCGTCAGCATTCGCTTAGAGAGCCAATCGATGATGTAGAGCGTGATTTATCAGGGATTGTTTGTTATCAACAAATATTGATAAATTCAGAAGGAATCTAGAGACGATATTTTGGGTGTATTTTTATTATGAAATGTTGGCTTTACGATTGTAAACTTAGAATAGGTGGTACTTATTTCAAGTGAGCAAAGTGAACTCAACAAAGAAAGCAGGTTTTAGTAAAAAAAAGCATATATGACTTAGCTTTACGTATGCATGAAACACTCAGAAATTCTGATTCGATATCGCATATGAATTGTTGCCTTATAGACTAAGGTCTAGTAAGGTTTAGTGCATAGATGTTATATACTTATTCAAGAGCATATCAATAAGAGCGTTCATTGAAAACTAATATGAAAAAATCGCCAAATAGAAAACAATTAACCAGCTGTCATGCAATGCATCACCTTATGACTGTCTTGGTAACGAGCATGTGTCTTAGCATGACGGCCCAAGCAGTAGAGGGTTTTCAAATTAATAGTCTGGTCGCGCAAGCGATTCAAACTCATCCGCTGGTAGGATCAGCCCGCGCCAGTCAACAAGCAACGACTGAAGGTATCAACGCAGCTAAATTAAACCTTTTACCAACACCAAGCGTTAGCTCGGGCTATGACAGAGACAATGACTTTGTCTCACAGGTGACTCTCCGTCAGCCTCTATGGACGGGTGGTAAACTTACAGCAGATGTGAACCAAGCCATATTTGATGACAAAGCTGCTGTAGAATATATCTATGAGCAGCAAAACTCGGTGGCCAAAACGACGATCGGTGCTTGGCAGAGCTATATACAAGCTGTCGCCACACAAAGTGTCCATGTTGAGAATCTAGAAGAGCTTGGTGATTTTGAGGCTATGATGCAGCGCCGTGTTGGTCAGGGTGTATCAGCCCGTATTGAGCTTGACCTAGTGACGAACCGGATTTTGCAAGAGCAGACGTCTTATCAAGCAGCAGTTGAGCAGCAACGTATTGCCGCTGCTCGGCTCGAGCAAATTATTGGTCAGCCGTTGTCTCAAATGAGCGTTACGAGCATACCGAATATCAAAGTATTGGTCGAGCAGGCCAAGCGTCAATCTGTTGATTTTGAGAGAATGGCTTTTGATAGGGCAGGATTCTACAATCCTACTGTTGTAAAAGAGCACTATCAAATCGAATCTGCTAAGCAAGGGGTTGAGTCACAACAAGCGGCGCGCTACCCAACGGTCTATGCTCAGTACGAGCAAGCTTATTACCATGAAGATAATGAAAATGATGGGCAGTTTTCTTTGGGGCTAACCTATGAACCAGGTGCGGGGTTTTCCAACTTTGCACTAGCACGAGCATCACAGGCAGAAGTTAACAGTTTGGTGCAAAACCAAGAAGCATCGCGGCGTAACGTGATAGAAAATATTCAAGTACAGTATCAGCAGTTCGTCAGCGCAAAAGACAGAGAGACATCACTGGTGGCTGCTGTAGCTGGCGCTCAGATTGTGGTCAACTCTTATCGCAGACAGTTTATCGCAGGTCGCAAGTCATGGCTTGAGGTACTTAACGCCGTGCGTGAGCACAATGATTATCAAGTACAGCTGGTGCAGACCCGAGCAGAGATGTTGGGCGCATTTTATAGTCTCCAAGTAGACTTTGGTATCATGCAGTGGCAGCAGTTTTCTCACAATCGTCAGCCTGTGACTTTGTTCAATCCTGTAGATTCTGTAAAACAGTGGTTCAATAAGCAAGACAAAAGCAGCGCCAGTCGTGAGTTTGGTTATGGCAGAAACGATGTAGAAGAAGAGTATATTGAGATTAGTTTGCCGGCAACTGCTGAGCAGGGACTAAATGATGGCGAGTATCTCATGCTGAATGATGACTACAGCATCACGCCGATAACGGAACAAAGAAATATGACAAACCGTTAGATAGTCATTTAAGCGCGCGTTATATCTTGCATACGCAACCATCTAAAATATTAAATAAGTGATTCATATGAGTGCACAATTACAAAAGACATCATCTCAGTCTGTTGGTCACAATGAGTTGCAGCACGCAGAGCAAGTTGATCTGACTGAAACGCTGACCGAGGCTATCAAGCACTTATTTGGTCAGCAAGGCTATCCGGTAGACAATATCCGTCTGCATGATGTCGTTAAGCGCCATAGTGAGCAATCGGACAGACAAGGTCAAAGCATTCATGAGCTGGGCGGTGTCATTGCTGTGTTACAGGGGATTGGTATTACTGATACCCCTGAGATATTAGAGCAGCCTGACGCGGCCTTTTTGCCTCTATTGGCATATCGATCAGACTTGGGTTGGGGCGTCATCGACGGTCAGACGCCGCAAAAAAGCTGGAACTTTAGACAAGCGGACAAGCAGGTACATACCCGTGTCGATGAGCTAGCTTTGGTATTACGGATTCGTTTAAAAGAAGATCATATTAAGCAGCGTAAAGCATCGTTTTCTGACTTACTAAAGTCTGACTTGGGCAACTATAAAGGCATTCTAGCCGAAGCTGTTATTGCAACCTTTTTGATCAATATGCTGGCATTAGCCGTCTCTTTATTTTCGATGCAGGTGTATGACCGGGTCATACCGACTCGTAGCGAATACACCCTCATTATTTTGGCGAGTGGTGTGTTTTTAGTCATTGTCTTTGAAGCCTTCATGAAATTCTCACGATCGAGAATCATGGACAAAGTGGTGGTCGGTCTTGATCAGTACTTATCTAGAGAAGTATTCCAACGATTATTAAAAGTACGTATCGACCAGATGCCAGGGTCGGTTGGCTCTATGGCTGCACAGCTACGCGGCTATGAACAAGTACGCAGCTTTTTTACGGCAAGCACGCTGTTTGGTTTGGTCGACTTACCGATGACCATTATCTTTATCAGTTTGATCGCCTTTATCGGATCGCCGCTAGTAGCTGTTGTGCCAGTGGTGGCCGCAGTCATTGCGATTACGATGGGGCTGGTTGCCCGCAAACGCATTGATGCTATTGCATCAGAAGGTGCGACTGCCTCTTATTATAAAACAGGTCTGTTAGTTGAAGCAGTAGAAGGTGTTGAGACCATAAAAGCGGGGGCGGGCAGTTGGAAGTTCCTCTCGCGTTGGCTTGATGTGATGAACGTCACTATCAAAAACGATTTGGATATGAAGCATGCCAATGACAATTTAACGTACTTCACGCAGATGCTGCAGCAAGTCAGCTATGTGGGTATCGTGATTGTCGGCTCGTTTGTAGTGATGCAAGGCGACATGACGATGGGTGGATTGATTGCTTGTTCGATCCTAGGTGGTAGAGTGCTAGCGCCTGTTATGTCTATACCCAACTTACTGGTGCAGTATGCTCATGCCAAAGCTGCCAAGTTGAATATTGAGAGTCTATTTGCATTAGAGCAGGACAATCAAGGCGTTGCCTATCCATTGTCACCCACACATATCAATGGTGCTTATCAGTGTGATGGTTTGGCATTCAACTATAAAGATAACGACCGTCCAGCCATTAGTATTCCGCAGCTCTCTATCAAGCCAGGAGAACGTATCGCGATACTCGGACCTATCGGTTCAGGTAAATCCACCTTGCTCAAAGTACTGGCAGGGTTGTATGCGCCGACTCAAGGGCGTGTGCTGTTAGACGGTCTTGATATCCATCAAATCAGCCGAGAGACTCTCAGTGAACGCTTGGGCTATTTGCAACAAGACCATCGACTGTTTCAGGGTACGCTGCGCGAAAACCTGCTAATCGGTATGGCAGCACCCAATGATGACATTCTACAAGACACGTTGAATAGGACAGGGCTCATCAATTTGGTATCGAGTCACTCAAGCGGTTTAGATTTGCCGATTAGTGAAGGCGGTAAAGGACTATCAGGTGGACAAAAACAACTGGTTGCATTTACGCGCTTATTATTGACCAAGCCTGATGTGTTCTTGTTGGATGAACCGACTGCGTCTATGGACAATCGACAAGAACAGCGTTGCCTGCAGGTCCTGCGTCAGGAGTTGACACAGGGGCAGACATTTATCGTCGCCACTCACAAAACCGCCTTGCTAGATTTGGTTGACCGACTCATTATTATGGACAACCAGCGTATTATTATTGACGGTCCAAAACAGGCGGTACTCGATGAGCTTCGAAAAAACGACCAAGCGAGAAACAAGACAACCGTACAGCAAAAAGACAAAATTATTCATAAAACCAATCAACCATCATCAGAGCATGCTGATAACACCAAACCTGCAGCATCTAGAGTTAGAAATATCAGTATAAAATCGACTAAAATCAAAAACTCAACAGATGATCAAGGGAAGTAGGCATGTCAGAGTATAAGTACACACCCACCAAGCCCAAGGTTAATCGTTCAAGACTGAGTATTTGGATTGCACTCGTTGGTATTATCTGTTTGATAGTTTGGGCATCATTTGCCAAGATTGATCAAGTTACGCGTGCTCAAGCAACCGTCATCGCTAGTGCTCGAACCCAAGAAATTCAAGCATCAGAAGGCGGCGTGTTGACACAGTTGGCTGTCTCAGAAGGCGAAGACGTCAAGGCAGGTCAGTTACTGGTCGTTCTAGAAGAGGAGCGCGCCAAAGCTGCTGTTGATAACTCTGCATCCAAAACAGCAGCATTAACGGCTAAGCTTGCAAGATTAAATGCTGAGATTTTTGAGAAGCCATTAGTATTCCCTGAAGGGGTGCAACAGTATCCTGAGTATGTCCAAAACCAAAGAGCGCTATACGATAGACGTCGTCAAGCTATCAATGAAGAGGTCTCTTCTCTTGAAAAAATGCTGGTGCTGGCACGTCAAGAGCTACGTATGAATGAGCCATTGCTAGAGTATGGCGATGTCAGTCAGGCCGATGTTATCAAGCTGAGTCGCCAAGTGGCTGATATTGAAGCGCAAATAAATAATAAGCGTAATAAGTACTTTGAAGAAGCACAGGCTGAAATGACCAAAGCTCAAGAAGAGCTGGATACCGAGCTTGAACAGTTACGAGATCGGGCACAAGTGCTAGAAGAGAAGCGGCTAATGGCACCAACAGAAGGTAAAATAAAAAATATTAACGTGACTACTATTGGCGGTGTCGTCAAGCCAGGTGAAGTCATTATGCAAATTCTGCCGACCAGTAGTGATTTGGTCATCGATGCTAAGGTCAGCCCTGCCGATATTGCTTATGTTAAAGAAGGTCAAGAAGCAACGGTTAAGCTCGATGCCTATGATTACTCTATCTTTGGTGCGATGGAAGGAACTGTCAACTATATCAGCCCAGATACCCTGATGGAGCAAACCCCTAAAGGAGAAGAGCCTTACTACCGCGTACTTATTGTGATCAATGGCGCAGAATTTAAGGGTCGCGGTGATGAGATTGTTATTAAGCCAGGTATGACCGCGTCTGTTGATATCAAAGCCATGGAACGGACCGTATTGTCATATCTCACCAAGCCAATTACCAAGACATTATCAGAAGGTCTAGGTGAGCGCTAATCAGTTCATATTAAGTCATTACCAATAGCCATATAAAAACCCCTAGTTAATCGCTAGGGGTTTTTATATGTGAACGTAACCGCTTAGGTATCTAAGGTATTCACCATATGATTACTCAGAGTCTCTACTGTTTTGGTTAGACTGATTGATTGGTATTTCGCTATCTTGAATATTCGTCTCACTTCTTAATTGCTGCCGCTCATCGATTTTTTGTTGATTGCGTTTTTTGACTTCGTTGATGGCTGCACTCAACTGATCGTTAACTGCTTCCACTTCAGATTTTGCTGAGAGATAGTCTTTATCTACTTTTATATTGCTCTTTTGTGTGGGGATATCCCGATCTAGTAACCCTGCATTATTTTTTGCTTGCTCCATATTATTTTCAGAGTTTGGGGGTATAGATTGAGGAGTGTTGTCTACTTGGTTTTCTAGAGCTTGGTTTTCTAAAGGTTGGTTTCTTTGGGTTTGTTCTCTTTGGGCAGGAAGCCTGATTCTTTGCGGTGTTTCTGAGGTGGTAGTAATAGACTGTTTAGCAGTGTTTTGTTTGGCAACGTTAGCCTTGCTATTAGATACCTCAGGTGAGCTGGGTTCTTCATTATCTGCGGTGGTGATAGGTTTGCTGTTACTTGCAGTATTTTTTGAAGCGTTACTATTCTCAACGCCGTTATTGTTTACTATATCAACGTTTACTGCCTCATCGCGACTATCGGTACCGCTACCTTTGTTGTCCAGCGTTTTCGTGCTGGTGACAGTGGTGGTATAGATTTTATCATTAGGCGCTGAGGGTGTACTGCTGATAGCGACTGGCTGATCTGTATTCATACTACTGTCAGCCATTTCTGCCGTATCAGCATGATTGGCATTGAAATAAAAAACGAGAAAAACGCCCACATGCACCAATATCGCAAGACCTAATGCCCAAAACCATTTTTCACGAAATTTCATCATTATATGGCGCTACCTATCTTATATTAGTACCTGCACTGATTACTTTGAGGTTATCAAATAATAAGGGTCATTGGTATAGAGCGTTTATTCTGTTTTTAGTTTTAGTTTTAGCTTAAGCATCTTGCATGGCATCTTCGGTTTCAAATTCAGCCAGCATTTCTGTAATAAGCTGATCTTTTTTGTGCCATACCTGTTCAACCCAGTCAAACATCTGTGCTTTTATCGCCTCATCTGTTTCGTAACCGCCGTTTTTGATCGCCGTAAATAGATCTTCTGGTATCTCGATATGGCGGACATCGACGCCTAGACGTTTGATGTTACCTTTCCATAGGTCACTATAGGTGGGTACGCCATCAGGATAGACAATCGTCATGTCTAGCATACCGTCGATCTCTGAGCCCAAAGCACTCAAAGCAAGTGATAATCCACCAGCACGCGGCTTTAGTAGATGCTTATAAGGCGAGTTTTGTTTGTCCCGTTTGCTAGGCGTAAAGCGGGTGCCTTCTAGATAGTTCAGTAGCGTAAAGGGCTTGTCTTTTAGTAAGGCGCAGGCACGTTTTGCTTCTTCAATATCTTTACCCTTTAACGCAGGGTTTTTGGCGATGGCTTCCTTAGAATGTCGACGCATCATCGGAAAGTCTAGAAAGTAAAAAGCCTGACCAATCACGGGAATATATATAAGTTCAAACTTGGTAAAAAAACGCGTCAATGGTAACCGCTTTTCACTGATATATTGCACGATACTGGTATCGACCCACGACTGATGGTTGCTGACCAGTAAGTATTTACCATCTGTATGTACGTCATCAGGTAAGCTGATGCGCCAATCTTTGCGCGGTAATACATTATCGATGACGGCATTGTTGCTATTGATCCAATAATTAGTGACATCGATGACGGCTTTGTCAGCGACAGCTGCTCCAGTAATGGCCTTGGCTGCACCCATGATCCATACTGGCGGGCCTGCCAACATACTATTAAAAGTAATGACACCTGTTGCCGTCGTTAGAGATGCCGCTTTGCCCAAGATTGGGGCGCGTTCGTGTAGCTTTTGGACGATTGATTTCAATCGCATAGTAGATCCTTTTGCTCATACAGATGATGAGATGTTAATAGTATTTGAATGATAAGATATTGGTAGTGTTGTTATCAATTTTAGCAGAAATAAATCCCAGTGTACGAGTGCTAACAACAAATAATAAATAGCGTCTTTGGCAAAAAATTTCATTTCTAACGTAAAAAGAGCGTACCAAGGAATGACCTTGATACGCTCTTTAGAAGCTGTTGCCTATGTTTTTTGTCTATATAGAGTAGGACTGATTAGACATGCATGCCGCGAATGGGATAGTTGTTTTCTGGTTTTCTGACAAATACCAAACCGTTTGCAAGCGCTTCGAGATCAGGTCTAGAAAAAGGTGCATTTGAGATGTCAACAATTTGTATATTGCCTTCACCGTTCACTACAAACACAGCAGGTTCTGCAAATGGATGATCTGTCTCTTTCGCTGAACGTGGATCAGAGATATAAAGTCCTAGCGTATTCATCTGCTCGACAGTTAACCCATAAGCGATAGGGAAGCTGATATCTAAGTCTTCTAAATGAGCTTCTAGCTGCTCTTTACTATCGCCAGATACAGCAATCACATCGACGCCGTTGTCATAAAATGACGGTAGCACAGTCTCTAATGTATTGAGATACTTAGTGCAGATAGGGCAGTGTTTACCGCGGTATACAACCACCAGCTTCCAGTCATGACCATTCTCAGGTTTGCCAAGTTCTGTCAGCTCTCCATTGAGTACTTGTACTTTCATTTCAGGGAAAGTGGCACCGGCTTTGATTTTTTGAGCATAATTGTCTGACATGTTTTTATCCTTTTAATTTTTTATGATGGTGTGCCATGAGTGAGTGTATTCATTGCTTACTTTAACAATCACTATGGATAAGATGTTGATTTATTACAGTACGTTACAACACCACGTCATAACCGTACCTAACGGTACCAACATCGAGAGTAGAAATGATGAACACTCATTTCTAAAAAATAATATTTAATCTATATAAGTGCCGTTATTTTGCATCAGCACTATCAGCACTATCAGCACTATCAGCACTATCAGCGATCAGCTTGTCTTGAGTCTTTAAGTCAAAATCTGAAGCATCATGACGCTCATGAAGCTGCTGGGAGGGCTCGCCCCAAGTGCGGTTTACTTTGCGACCGCGCTGTACAGCAGCGCGCTCAAGAATTTCTTTGGCCCATCGGCGCACGTTTTTATAGCTCTCAACTTGTAAGAACTCACCTGCCTCGTAGGCTTCTCCAAGTATCAGATTGCCATACCAAGGCCAAGTGGCAATGTCCGCAATTGTGTATTCATCGCCACCTAGGTAGCGATTTTTTGCCAGCTCTCGATCTAACACATCTAATTGACGTTTGACTTCCATCGTAAAGCGATTGATAGGATACTCAAACTTCTCTGGGGCATAAAAATAGAAATGCCCAAAACCGCCGCCAAGATAGGGGGCAGAACCCTGTAGCCAAAACAGCCAGTTCATCACTTCGGTGCGTGCCGCTGCATCTTTTGGAAGTAATTTTCCAAACTTTTCGGCCAGATAAAACAAGATGGAACCACTTTCAAATACTCGGCTACCGGTATCGGTATCAAACAAAGCTGGAATTTTTGAATTTGGATTGACATCAACAAACCCTGATGAGAACTGATCGCCTTCACCGATTTCGATCAGATGCGCATCATACTCAGCTTCTACAACACCCAAAGCCAGCAGCTCTTCTGCCATAATAGTGACTTTTTGCCCATTGGGTGTGCCTATTGAGTAAATTTGTAGAGGGTGCTTACCACGAGGCAATTCGCCTTCGTGGGTTGGACCTGCGATAGGGCGGTTGACGCTCGCCCATTTGCCGCCACTTTCGGCATCCCATGTCCAAATAATAGGCGGTTCGTAATGATTAGAACTTGACATAATTATGGTACCTTCTAGGTTAATGTGCTCAATATTATAGATAAGACGTGATACAAGTAATGAGTCAGGTAAGGCAATTTTTTAGTCTGGCATATCTGCCAATTGCTTTAAAATATTTTTATAATTCTCGACGCCTTGAGCACCGCTTACCAGATGGCGACCGTTAAATATAACCGATGGCACACTTTGAATGCCTTGCTGTCTTGAATGCTGTACCGATTCACGTACCACATTAGCAAAGCGTTGATCTTCGATAACCGCAAGTGCCTCAGCTCGATCCAGTCCAATATCTGCTGCAATACCTGCAAGTACTGTACTGTCACCTACGTTTCGATTATCGACGAAGTGTGCGACAAACAACGCTTGCTTTAAATCGTGCATACGCCCTTGCTCATCGGCCCAATGTAGTAGCTGATGGGTATTGAAAGTATTATAGGTACGAAAGTCATCTGTGAACTGAAAATTAAAGCCAACTTCCGCGCCTGCGGCTGTCATTCTAGCTCGGCTTTCTTTAACATCCTCAGCAGTTGTACCGTATTTTCCCATGATATGCTCACGGTAGTTCCGTCCTTCAGCTGGTGTGTTGGGGTTGAGCTCAAAGGGATGCCAGTGAATCTCATGAGGGGTGTTGGTTTGCTTTAATGCCTCAGCCAGTTGACTGTAGCCAATGGCACACCAAGGGCATACAACGTCTGACACGATGTCTATTTGTAAGGGTTTCTCTAAATGTTCCATATCATCTCTCATTAGCGATATATTAAAATGAAAAACTGCTGCCCGAAGATGTTTCGAACAACAGTATGAAAACATCAAATTGACGGTGTCAGCGCTAGGCTGGTGCTGCTATTAAACAGCTTTATGCCACTCAAACTTTTGGAATGGTTTGTCTACAGGTGTATCAGCCAGATGGTTTGTGTAGTTGCTCATGACTTTTTGAGCTGCACCTAGAATAATTTCTAGAATCTGACGTTTGGTATAACCTGCATCCAAGAACGCTTGAACGGCGCTATCGTCTACATTACCACGACCACGTACAACAGAAAGTGTAAAATCACGCAGTGCTTCTAGACGTGCAGTTGGTAGTGGCGTCTCATCACGTAGCGCATCAGTAATAGCATCATCTACTTTCATGCTTTTGGCGATACCAGTGTGAGCAGGGACACAATAATGGCAGGCATGCTCGACGTTGATAGTTTGCCATACGACAGTGGTTTCTTCATCGTCAAAGCTGCTGTTCAAGAACAGCTCATGAAGACGCTGATAGCCTTCTAGTAAGCCTGGTGCTTCAGCCATAACAGCATGTAGGTTTGGGATCATACCAAAAGCATTGATAGAGGTATCAAGCAATGCTTTGCTTTCTTGTGGCGCGCTGTCTTTATCGTGTAGTGTAAATTCGGTCATAATACAATTCCTAGTAGTCGGTTTAAACTTAATATGTTTTAGGGTTTTAAGATAGCCCAAGAGTAATCGTTGATTTGATATCGATCATTATTTTGAATGATTACTCAAAACTGATGATTTTGCTTAGTAAGCGAATCAATAGAGACTACTATAAATGATATTGAGCAATCGCTCAATAATTATTTGAGTAATCGTTCAAATAAATTGTAATGATCAAATTACATTTCTACAATATGTAGCAATTATGATAATAATATCAATAGCCTAATGAAGTAACACTGTGTAAGTGAGCGCATTTATAAAGTGATAAAAGCGTATTGACGGGTCATAAGCAGCAATGACAAAGAGAGATAATTAAGTCATTGCCGCACCATGACAGTGCTAGAGTAAATATGTACCAAAGAATAGGAGTAGAAATAGAGAGCAGACTGTTATCCTTTTGCTATTTCTTTATGTTGACGTTGACACTTATTGAGTGGGTATGAGCTTTGGAGAGGAAGTTAACGAACCTCAGTCATCTCGTGCAGAACAAATGACTCGACGGCATCCTCAGTCGCTGCTGAAAAATCTTTTAGATGCTGGTTTTTCATATGAACCTGCCATAATTCACGTGTTGCCCAACTTTCATGGAACATAAAATGAGCAGGGTTGTCGTTATCTTGGAACAGATCATAACGAATACATCCTTCCTCATCACGTGTTATGGGTATCAGTTTCTCAAGTTCAGATTTGACAAGAGCAACGCTATTATCTTTTGCCGTTATATGAGCAATAATCGTTAATACAGACATTTTTAATCCTTTTTACTATGAGTTGGTGAGACAGTTAGAGTGGATTGTATGGGTACATAATTTATCATATCAACATATATTGCTACTTGAACGAACGTTCATTTATGGCTATAGTGTTTGCCAGACAATAAGAAAACGCTTCAAATCATGACGCCTATTTTTGTTCTCTCTACTATTTTTTATGTTTTTTCTACTGCCTTTTATAGTCATCAAACGACTATCTCCCAATAGGATAAGATTATGCTTAAGTTTTATTTTCATCAAACCCCAAACCCAATGAAAGTGGCACTGTTTCTTGAAGAGACAGGTTTGCCATACGAACTCGTCGCTGTTGATACTCTAAAAGGTGAGCAACATACGCCTGAGTACCGTGCTATCAATCCAAATGGTAAAACTCCAGCGCTCGAAGATGATGGCAAACGTGTATTTGACTCTACTGCTATCTTGATGTACTTGTCGGAAAAGACAGGACAATTGGCAGGCAAGCCAGAAGACCGTAGCGAGATGCTGTCATGGCTTATGTTCATTGCATCAGGACTGGGTCCTTTTTCTGGTCAATCGGTTCACTTTAGACACAAAGCACCAGAAAAAATCGCTTATGCCATCAATCGCTATCTTCGTGAAGCTGAGCGTCATTATGAAGTGCTAGACACGCATCTACAAGATCGCGAATATCTGATTGGGGATGAATATACAATTGCAGACATCTCTGCATGGGGCTGGATTGATAAGGCAGCGGTCGTACTAGGCGATGCAGGATTGGACAACTATCCTAATCTAAAGCGTTGGTTTGCGAACATTGATGCCCGTCCGGCGGTACAAAAAGCCCGCGATATCCCTAAAGGTATTGATTTTAAGACTGACTTTGATGACGTTGCGGCACGCGCACTTTATCCACAAAATTTTGATAAAAACAGTTAATCAAAGCAAAGTCGGTCAATAAGCCTTATAATATAAAAAGTGATTAAAACCAAGAACTAAGGTTGATTCTACAAACTTTGCCTTAAAATAGGTTTTAAGGCAAAGCTATTAAGGTGAAAATTATGAGTGCTCCGATAAAATTCAATCGTGAGGATGTGATCGAAAAAGCCAAAAATCTCTATTGGGAAAAGGGCTATCACGCAACGTCGATGCGCAACTTACAAGACGTCGTCAACATGCATCCTGGCAGTATCTATGCAGCTTTTGGTAGCAAAGACAAGCTATTTATAGAGTCATTAAATCGCTATGCAGCAGAAGGCGCAAAAAGACTGGCCAATTGCATGGCACAAAAAGACACGGTGCTTGGTGGACTAAGACACTTTATTCACACTGTGATCGTGTGTAATAAGGCAACAGCACCAAGTGGTATGTGTATGATCGTAAAAACGGTCGCCGAACTGACTCAAAATGACAGTCCAGAGCTACTGGCACACGCGACAGGGATTTTAGAAGGAATAGAGACCTCATTTGCCACTTGGTTTGAGCAAGCTATTGAGAGCGGTGAAATCAGTGCAGAAAAAGAATCGACTGAATTGGCACGCTATCTTCAGATTCAGATCATAGGTCTGAGGACTTATGCTCAGGTTACTCGCGATGAGGCTGCGGTCGAAAGGTACATCGATGATATTTTCAAAAATATAGTGTAAAAATACAATACAAAAAAGATATTTTCTAACAACAGCACCCTTATTACCATAGTGGTAGTAAGGGTGCTTTTTATTGATGATGCCTATATGGCGTCATGACTCAATTGCTTATTGAGAAGGTTTAGATTCATCAGGATTATCACGAATAAATTTGAGAAGCAGCTCAGCCAACCTTTCACCTTGATCTTCTTGTAGAAAATGCCCACCATTAACGATAGTTGTATGCTGCTGACCATTCGTACCAGGGATGAGTTTTTGCAAAATACGATCGCCACCGCCAGTCACTGGGTCAGAATCACTGAACAGCGTAATAAAAGGCTTTTCCCATTTACTAAGTTTGGCCCATGCGGCACGGTTTTTTTCTGAAGCAGGGTCATCTGGCGTAGTCGGCACCAGTAATGGGAACTGCCTAGCGCCTTCTTTGTATGACTCATCAGGGAAGGGCGCATCGTAGGCATCAATCACCGCTTGCGATAGCGTCGTCGTGGTACCGCTTTTGATTGTACCTCCTGCATTGAACTGCGGCGTATCTTGTGAGAACTGTTGCCATTTACGAAACCCTTCACCAGGATCATGATCACCAGTTGGGAGCATGGTATTGCCAGCAGCTACTCGAGCAAACCTATCTGGATGCTCTGCTACTAATCGTAGACCGATCAGACCACCCCAGTCTTGGCAAAATAACGTAATATTATTTAAATCTAGCTGATCAAGTACAGATTGCATCCAGTCGACATGTCTTTGGTAAGTGTAGTCAGTACGCGATGCAGGCTTGTCCGATCGACCAAAACCAGGGAGGTCTGGCGCGATAACACGGTGCCCTGCAGCCGTCAGTAGCGGAATGACCTTGCGATACAGATAACTCCAAGAAGGCTCGCCATGCAGTAGTAGTACAGGATCAGCATCTCTTGGACCTTCATCGAGGTAATGTACGCGCAGCTCACCGCCCTCGGTGTCATCGACCATCAGATAGTTTGGGACAAAATCATAATCGGGTAGATTAGTAAAACGGTCGTCAGGGGTTCTAAGGGTTTTCATATGTCGTCCTTGAATTGAATAAATAACCGTGCGTTCTTGCACAGAGGTTAGACAGTCTATTAGCAATGAGCATCTGCGTGCTATTCGACTATCATTTGTAATATCAGTGATAAAGCTGTCTGCCTATACACTATATTGATTAAACGTTCAAAATGAAAACTATACCCTACAAGCATTCGTTGCTGCAAACACTAATAGTGGATGCGTCAGTAGGCTTGACTATGTATAGGGTAGGCTTTGCGTTTTATCTTATAGGGCTAAACTAATCGTGACGCCAATATACCTTAACCACGACATCGGTACGACTGAGCGCTAGTCGGTCTTTTAATAGTGGGCGCAATGCTTTGGCAGTATTCGCTTCTAATGCCCCCCAAACTTTATCGATCTGTAGAGGATTATGAGTCAAATAACCCCCTAACTGACTGTCAATCAGAGTAGCCAATTCTGCTCCCGAGTTTGCTTGATTGGTCACTATAGGTAATACGGTAAAGTGATTGTCCTTGCGGCTTTCAGTATTGCACTCACTATCAGTGTCACTGTTGTCGTTATCAATACCATCAAGGCTGCTACGCATTTTTATAGCATCAACATAACATTGATCGGCTATATCCTGCGTCACACAAATAACCAATGGTGGTTTAGGGTTTTTCCATAGCTCCAGTAGACGAGCGACCGTCGGCATAGACGTTTCATCCGCAATCAGTAACGCCTGTCCGTCACGCAAATGCTCAGTTTTTTCGGGAAATTCTCTTTTGGTCACCACGGTGTCACCTGATTGTAGCGACTGAGCCCAACTGCCGCCTGGCGTATCCCCATGCAAAAACACATCGACCAAAGCCTGCATATCTGTAGACGTTTGCCACGCTTTTCTCAAAGTGTAATAACAATGAGATCGAGCAGGGCGTAGATTGTTTTCTTCACTACTATCAGTAGTGTCAGCTGTTGCCTCCTGAGTCAGCGCGTTGTGATCCAAATCAAATAAGTAAGCGTAGCCGGCTTCGTTTGTAGGTACTGAGGCGGCGCGTTCGACCTTACTGGCATTGCTGGGTATGGGCATGCTTAACTGGAGGCGCAGCATATTTTTGCTGACTCTATAACTGTCTTGTACATCAAATACTTGCTTGGTCAGTTTGATTGTTTTTTTGCCCAGTTTTTTATCGGCTTTTTGTTTGAGCGCAATATATTGAACTTGCAGCTCATCAGGATGCGTAATGGAGTCGGCAAAAGCGATAAAAAAAGACTGACTCTGATCAAACTGGTTTTTAGCCGTAATCGATTGATACTCTACGTTTTTTGACTGTACTTGTATGTCGATACCTTCAGCATAAACCGTCGTCAATTGCACCTCTATATTATTTAATTCAGCAGTGGATATAGGGGTGAATACCTGTAAAAACCCTAACAGCTCATCTATGTGTTCTTCATTAATATGACTGATGATGTCTTGTAATTCAGGGGCGTTTAAGGGGGTGTATGGCCTGTCTGTACCATAACTATTACGTTCAGAAGATAAAAGGATATTGGCCATATTGATACTCATCAGAAATTATGAAATAGGAAGTTAAACATTCAATTAGTTAATGATAATTGTTTTTATTATCATTTACGAGTAAAATCATCTTAATTGTCGTTTTCGTTTTGAAAGAGCGATTGTGACTACCCCTTACTTTTCCCAATTTTGACCAACAACGAGTGCCTATATGTTACGTGCAAACCAACTGACCATCAGACGTCAAGACAATACTTTACTAGACAATGTGAGTTGTGAGATTGACCCCAAGCAGTTGGTGGCGCTAGTTGGGCATAATGGGTCAGGCAAGTCGACACTGATCAAGGCACTGGCAGGAGAGATGACGAGTAGTGGGGGTACAATTACATTAGATGAGACCAATATTAGCGATTACGGCAGTAAAGAGCTGGCACGGCAAATGGCATATCTGCCGCAGCAACTGCCTGACGCTGCTGGATTCACTGTTCGTGAGCTGGTGATGCTGGGGCGTTATCCGCATCAAAAATGGCTACAAAAGCCAACTCAGACTGATAGAGATAAAGTCGAGCAAGCGCTAAAGGTTACTCAAACAGAGGCATTCGCGGATCGTATTACGGCAACACTATCAGGCGGTGAGCGCGCTCGTGCTTGGCTTGCCATGTGTCTAGCTCAAGATACTCGCTACTTATTACTCGATGAGCCACTTGCTGCTCTTGATATGCACTATCAAATTGAGGTCATTCAGCTTATTCGTCGCTTGGTAGATGAGCAAGGCTTGAGTGTGGTGATTATCATTCACGACATCAATTTGGCCGCGCAGTATGCGGATCGCATTATCGCCCTAAAAAACGGAAAAGTGTGCCACAGCGGCGATATCGCAAGCACCATGCAACCTACTGTATTACACGATATTTTTAATGTCGATATGAAGCTGCTCAGTCATCCTATAACAGGACAGCTCGTCGCTGTCGCTTAATATCGCATTGCCTCTCTTCTTTTCTCACTCGTCTAAAAAGATATGCCTTTATGCTTTTTGTTCATTATCAGTATCCATTCTTCAAACGCTTGATAGTCATTTTGATGTTAGTTAAGCCATTAGCATTTGTAGGCTCCATAGCAGTAATCCTAATGTTGAGCGCTTGTAGTCACTCAGCATCCGAAAAAAGCATTACCCAACTTGATGAGACTCACTCTGAAGATAGTTTTAAATCCCAGAAAAATGAGCCACAACGTAACAAGTCACAAAATAACCCCAGTGACAGGCTCAATATTGTCTCCCCTGACTGGGGTAATGCGGCGACATTGACCGCTATGGGACATGCACCGATTGCGACAGGTGACGTCAGAGTGTGGGATAGATGGGTTGGTAGTCCTAAGCTACCAGCGTCTATAACAGATTTAGGCATTCGCTATCAACCCAATGCTGAGCTAGTCGCGCAGCTACCAGTTGATATGGTCATAGATAACTATTTTTATGAGCATGCTCGTAACCTATATGGCGATGTCCCAGCTGAATCAGTGATGTTTGCAGCGAAAGGCGAGATAGCAACATGGGCTGATTATACCGAACCGACGCGGGAACTTGGCGTACTTATTGATAATACCAAAATGGCTGAAGACTATATCTTACAGAGTAAGAAAGAGATACAGCTTGCCAGTCAGCAGTTCCAGAAGCGTTATCCAAAAGCAAAAAAGTTCGCTGTTGTACAGTTTGCCGATGCCAACAACATGCGTATGTATGTGGATAACAGTCTATTCAAAGTGGCATTAGACAAAATGAATAAAGAACTTGTGGTCTTAGGGGAGGGTAATCAATGGGGATTTGTCCCTATAAGAATGGGAGATTTGGCTCAGTTAGACGACGAGACTTGCTTACTTATCATAGATCCGCTTAGTCCGATAACCAAAGCTGAGATCAAAGACAGTTTGGTGTGGCAGCGTTTAGGTTACGGAGCTGATCGCTGTATGGCGGAGCTACCGCCAGTATGGATTTATGGGGGCATGTCGTCACTAGTCAGTTTGGCACATAACCTGTCGGAAGTTTCACTAAAAGGCGGAGCAACACTATGAGCGCCAATACCACGAATCATATCAATAGTAACATCGATAATAACGTTGACAGTGTTCATGCTATGACATCACCTTCTCAAACGGAAACGGTTGCGAATTCGCCATCACCGCTATCCGCGTCGACCTCATCAAAACACGCATCGCCGCAGCTACCAAATCGACCAAAACCTGATGTGACGTCATCGAGCAATACATCATGGCGACTGTGGGTGACCTTTATTGGACTGATAGCTTTATCAGGATGGAGTGGTTGGGCACTACTAGATCGAGATTGGACGCGTCCAATCAGCGAGCTGTTTTTGCCAAGTTTGCAACTGGATATTGCCAGTATGGCGACACAGCTCCACTTAGTCGCCACCAGTGTGGTTGCGCTCTTAGCAGGTGGGTTACTGGGTGTTGTTAGTATTTTATTACAGCAGCTGGTCAAGAACCCTCTAGCATCAGACACCACGTTAGGTGTGGGAGTGGGTGCACAGTTAGCCATGCTTATCGTCACTCTATTTTTACCCAGTCTGGCGATTTATGGTGGACTTTATGTGGCCTTTGTGGGGGCTGTCATCAGTATGGGCTTGGTATTCGCCCTATCAGCACCTAGTCGATTTAATCCCCTTATTTTGATACTGGCAGGTTTGGTGGTCAATATTTTGCTCGCCGCAGTGGCCAATGTACTGGTATTGTTCTTTGCGGAGCGCAGTAATGGTATGTTGTCGTGGGCTGCTGGGTTTTTGGCTCAAAGCAGCTGGGATACGAGTTATGCGCTGATAACAACGGCTGTCCTAGCGATGTTAGTATGCTTGCCTTTGTTAAAACCGCTGACCCTGATGAGTTTGGATGACTCGCAAGCGAGACGTTTGGGCGTACCTATCAATGGTATTCGAGCTCTGGTGGTACTTGTCGTGGCGGTGGTGACGGCACTGGTTATTAGCGAAGTTGGTTTGATTGGTTTTATTGGGCTTGGCGCCGCAAGTTTGGTCAATGCGCTAGGTATTTCCTCTATTGGTAAGCGTTTGACAACCGCATTTGGACTTGGTGCGTTGCTATTGCTATTGACCAGCAACGTTGCGTTGTTGCTTGAACCGATATTGGATATGCAAATTCCAGCGGGTGCGATGACTGGTATTTTAGGAGCGCCGCTTATTATTTGGCTGATTTTGCGTCAGCGCCGCGCGCGGATAGAGACAGTGACACCTATGACCACTGGCCAAAATACGAGCATTGTATTTTGGCGATGGGGTGCTGGCGTGATCGCTATTATTGTAGCTGCTTGTTTATTTGTGCAAGATATCAACGGTTGGGGTCTCAGTACAGACTGGGCGCTCACGCAGCAATATCGTCTGCCTCGTAGCTTGAGCGCTGCGGCAACAGGGTTGATGCTGGCAGTCGCAGGAGTGTTGCTACAAACTCTAACGCGTAACCCTATGGCCAGCCCTGAGGTGTTGGGTGTCAGTTCAGGTGCCGCACTTGGGGTGATTTTAGGGTTTTTATTATTGCCAAGTTTAGGGCTGTCTGCAGGAGCAGGGACGTTACTGATATCAGGTCTGTCTGGTGCGATGGCGGTGTTGTTGCTGGTTATTTGGTTGGCACGTAGAGTCAGTTCAGGTTATCTATTACTGGTCGGTATCGGCATTGCCGCCATGATGGATGGGGTGATGCATATGGTCAAGCTCTCAGGTGACCCGCGTTTAGAGGCGATGCTCAGCTGGCTATCGGGCACGACCTATAGCGCCCAGCCCAGTACGGTATGGTACCTCATTGGTATCGCGATTATCTTATTGGTACTGAGCGTGTTGATTATCAAGCCCTTGCGTGTCCTTGGCTTAGGTGCAGGAGTCGCTCGAAACTTGGGTGTGGCAGTGACGCCTGTGACGCTATCGCTATTGGTGTTAGTAGCGGCACTTAGCACAGCCAGTACGCTTGCCGTTGGCCCATTGAGCTTTATTGGTTTAATGGTACCTCACTTAGCGACTTCACTGGGCGCTGTGAAGCTTGAAAGGCAGTTACCACTAGCGGCACTGTTAGGGGCAGGTGTTATGGTAATAGCGGATTGGATCGGACGTTATGTTATTTTTCCTTATGAGCTACCTGCAGGTACGGTTGCAGCGATCATCGGTGGTGGTTATTTCTTATGGCTCATTCGTAAGGTGCCAGCCTCAGCCAATAGATAGGTTCTATACATAATAGTGTTGAGTTAGTGAAGGTCAATAATCCGAGAGATAACTGATATAGAGGGAGAGACAGTCAATAAAGGCTGTTATTTAATGGAAATAAAAATGATTATCATTTAGAATATCATTCACAAAGTTAGTACATGCAGTAATATTAGCTAAATATGACTCATACCACTATTTATCTATCAACTCATTGAAATAATCTAAGTGAAACAATCATGAAAAGCCATCATCAAGTCGCTCTATCTGTTCTTACCCTCTGCATTAGCCAACAGTTATATGCTCAAACCAATACCAGTGAAGCGGATACCGTATTAGATACGCAAATTTCGACAGAACTGACGTCAAATTCAGCATCAAATTTATCGTCAGATGAGACACCTAATGTGACTTTAGACACTATCAATGTTACGGCTAAAGCGAGAACAGGTACGGCACTGGCACAAAAAATCAGTGAGATGCCATCAGTCACCCAAGTAATCACCGAAAACGAGATTCAGGTGCAGGCAACAGGTGACCGTACGACTGGTGATATTTTGGCACAGCTGATTCCAAGTCTAGGTGCTAGTAGTGGCTCAACCAGTAATTATGGCACCACTATGCACGGTCGTCCTGTGCAGTTTTTGCTAAATGGTGTACCTCTGAGCAGCTCACGCAGTCTTTCACGCGAGTTAAACAGTATTGATCCTGCGCAGCTTGAGCGAATAGAGGTACTCTCGGGCGCTACCAGTATCTACGGTGCTGGTGCAGCAGGTGGTTTGATTAATCTTGTGACCAAATCTCTCGTAGGTTACGGTCCTATCAGACAGACCAGAGTGGGTGTCAGTAGCAGTCGTGATTTTGAGTCTGACTCATTGGGTTATCATGTGGGGCAGACGTTAGGATATGGCGGTGAGCGGATGTATGGTCGCCTAGACGTCGACTATGATAGCAAAGGCGGCAAATTCGATAGCCATGGCGATCGTATCAGTCCAGATGTGAACCAAACGGATCAACAAGATACTGAATCGCTGAGTGTGAATGGTAGCCTAGGTATAGAGCTAACGGATACCCAACGTCTTGATCTTGCAGCGACTTATTACAAAGATAAGCAAGATACTGACTATGGCCCAGACTACGGTGATGGCTTGGCAGCATTATTTGGTGCCAGCCCGTCTTTAGAAGCCATTGATGGTGCCAATGTGGAAAATGAGCCATATACCGAAAAAAGCTCGATAAATTTAAATTATAGTGATGATGATTTTGTGGGGTCAGGGTCTAGCTTAAGCTTGACGGGTTACTACCGAGATGAAAAAGGCCGTTTTTACCCTTCTGGTAAAACCGCAGGAGACCAAGCGACTGAGGTATGGCAAGCCAATGGGCTAACTAATGAAGACACATTGAAGAAACTGGCAGGTGCTGCAACATTTGTCACTCAGTCAGAAGCTGATATTGACGTAATGGGTTTGCGAGCAGCCATGCAAACCGAAACGGAAATTGTAGGAAAAAAGACACTGTTTAGCTACGGTGCTGATTTCGAGCGCGAAAACAGTGCGCAAACTTACTACGGTCAAGACCTAAATACGTTCCTTGCTAGTAATGGCTTGACCGCCCAAACCAATGGGCTTACTTATAACGGTGGACCAGATACGACCATCGATAAATGGGGCGCTTTTGTCAATGCAGACGTAGATATAACTGAAAAATGGCATACCAGTGCTGGCGTACGTTACCAAAAGCTCAAATCTGAGACTGATACCTTTACGCCCATCTATGAGCAGCTGCTTGAAGAGTATTTTAATAGTTCTGCTATCAGTGCGACAAGCGCAGCTTATGGCATTGACTATCAAGCAGGCGACGTAGAAAAAGGCAGTACCGACCATGACAAAACCTTGTTCAATCTTGGTACCAGCTATCAAATAACCCCAAATGATCAAGTATTTGCCAATTTTTCACAAGGGTTTACGACAGCAGATATACAACGGGCGCTGCGTGATGTGCGTGCAGGCTTTGTGGTCAACTCAGACAACGTACAACCGATTGCGATCAACAACTACGAGTTTGGCTGGCAAGGCAAGCATGGTGATACAGCAGCACGCTTGAGTGGATTCTATAACGAATCAGACAAAGTCGTGCGCTTTACTGATAGCTATACCGTAGAAGTTGTCGATACCGATGAGCGTATCTATGGGGTAGAGGGCTCGCTTAGTCATGATATCAATGATAAGTGGCAAGTGGGCGGTAGTGTCGCCTATACCCGTGGTCAGTATGACAAAGGTGGCGACTGGTTGGAATTGGATGCAGTACGTCTAACCCCGCTCAAAGGTACCGCATTTGCCCAGTACCAGTTTGATGAAGGCAGCAATATTCGCCTGCAAGCATTAGCAATTGGCGGTGATGACAGAGCCTATAAGGATCAACAAAAAGATCCTGACTCTAGTGCATTGCCAGTTACAGGTTACATGACTCTCGATGTATTGGGACAAGTAAAAATGCCAGTCGGCCGAGTAGACTATGGCGTTTATAATTTGCTCAATAAAGACTATCTAACCGTCTATCATCAAACGACCTTTGGTGATTTGAACCGCCTACCTGCCTCAGGTACGACTTATGGTTTGAGCTATACCGTTGATTACTAAACCGTAAGATTGTCCAAGAAGTATCAATATTAAAAACCTTTCGTGCTAATTTTTAGTATGAAAGGTTTTTCAGTATAAAAAATTAAATATTGATAGCGCTTTAATAGGTGTATGTAGCCAGTAAGTATTTACTAGCGCTATATGTTTTTAACCATATCAGGTCAAACACTTGCTAGGTTGATATTTTATGATTGACTTATAGCGTATAGATGATAGTCTAAGCGTTCTTTGGGGAGTAGCCTGTTTTCGTTCTACGAAAGCGTCCGTATCAACATACTTGGCCACATGCCATGGTACGAACACCTCTCGGTTGGCGAGACCATCGATATATCTACACTGCAGGTCGAGGGTGTGGCTATGTCGTGGACTCTATACTCGACCAGAGATACTCAAATGAACCCTATTGCTCTTCTTTTACTTGCTCTTTCTATGTCTACTGATGCCTTTTCTGTGGCAATTGGTAAAGGCGCAAATCTAAAAAATCCTCGTTTTACCGAAGCTCTGAGAATGGGTGTTATCTTTGGCACTATTGAAGCCATTACACCTATCATTGGCTGGCTTATTGGCCGTTCTGCCACCTCTTTTGTAGATGCTGCCTTTATTGAAGCATGGGATCACTGGGTCGCCTTTGTCATTCTTGCGGCTCTCGGTATGCATATGCTGTATGAGGGCTTCAAGCCAAGTAACGAACCAGTAGAAGCACCGCGTAGACATTCGTTCTTCAAACTTGCTATAACGGCATTTGGTACCAGTATCGATGCGATGGCTGTCGGTGTGAGCTTGGCATTTATAGAGGTCAATATTTTACTGGCGGCAGGGCTAATTGGCTTAGCTACCACGGTAATGGTTACGCTGGGCGTGATGTTAGGCAGGGTATTAGGCTCACTAATCGGTCATAAAGCCGAAGTGTTTGGTGGTTTTATGCTGATCGCTATCGGCACGTGGATTTTATTAAGCCATCTTCAATGACCATATCTAATGATGGTACTCAATGACTACATAGAAACTGCCAACTGCAGAAATATGATGATCGTTTATATTAAGGAAGCCTACCTAGCTTGGCAGGTGGGCTTTTTGCACCTAAAACTAACACATCACGCTATAGCTATTGGTAAAAGGCCTGAAAAACTCAGCACCACAAAAATTATTGATGATAAACAGTATGGTCATAATGACGATAAGAATGCCTATACCCCACATAGGTAACGTTAACTTCCAATTCGTCAAGTTCTGGTGACCGCAGTGTTTACAGCGCCAATCAGAGCGCTTTAGTTTGGTATCGCATTTCGGGCACTTGCTATGATTAATAAACAATTTAATCTCCCTTATAGATACATTCTCTTATAAGAGTATATATCCCTGGCACCGAATCAGCAATTGCCTATCAACAATTAGTCGTTGCTAGCGAAGAGGCATGACTCAAGCGTTTGCGCTTACGCTTATACATAGGGTTCGGGTATGCCAACAAAAAACAGCAGACAATAAAAAAGACCTTCAATCTCTTGAAGGTCTTTTTTATTAAAACTTAAATGTGGTGGGCCCAGTAGGACTTGAACCTACGACCAAAGGATTATGAGTCCTCTGCTCTAACCAACTGAGCTATGGGCCCTAACGTTAGACGCACAATGATACCTGAATTTTTTAATTTTTCAAGTAAAAGATAAGAAGTAATCGAGAAATTATTTATAAGTGATGATCTTGATTAAAAACCACTACCAGCCATCGTGAGACTACGACCACCATCGACAGCGATAATCTCGCCAGTGACATAATGTGCTTGTATCAAGTACAGCACACTATGCGCAATATCTTCAGGCTTGCCTATTCTTTGCATAGGGATTGAGTCAATAATCTCTTGTTGCTGTGTGAGATCGAGGGCTTGGTCGCCATTAGGATCAGGTAAGATATTCACACCAGGTGCGACACCATTGACGCGTATATCTGGTGCGAGCTCTAGTGCTAGCGATTGCACCATCATTCGATGGGCAGCCTTTGCCATATTGTAGACTGTATAATTGGCAAACGGTTTATCCTTCGCATGAATATCCAATAAGCTGATAATGCAGCCTTTCTGGTGTTTGAGATAGGGCAGTAGCGTTTGGCTCAATAATAAAGGTGCTTTAGCATTGGTCAAAAACAGCTCATCCCATTGCGCATGATTGATGCCACCAAGTGGACTAGGATAGAATCTTGACGCATTGTGCACCAGTACATCAAGCTGTCCAAAGGCGGACATGACACTTTGGACAAATTGGTTCAATGCCGTGTCATCATTGACTACTGCCAGATCAGCAACGATAACGAAGGCACTATTATCACGCATATCGTTGAGTTGAGCTGCTAAACGGTTCGCTGCTGTCTCGCTACGATGACAATGAATAATGACGCAGTAGCCTTGGCTGTGTGCTGCTCTAATAATCGCTGCACCAATACGCTTGGCGCTACCCGTTACCAGCATGACAGGTGCTTGAGTACTCATGCTTGTTCGCTGAAATGCATTAGGTTCTTTGTTCATAATGAGAATACTGTTTTGAGTGCGTTCTAATATTAGCCGTGTGCCTGTAAGTGATCAATCCTACTTTGGCGTAAGGCTGCCCCAATAGCGGGGCCTTTAAGATCTGAGGCAATGTCAGTCATACCGATAGCATGAAAGCTATTTAGCGCTAGCATCATTTGACGATGTTGTATGGCCAGTTGTAAGACATGACTACACACAAGTAATTGCGATAGTTTATCTGGCTCCTTGTGAGCGCCGCATGTTTGCAATAGGTCAATCTTGTCAGCAGCGCTTAGACTGCTTATTGCGCGTAGTTTGTTGGCGTGCTGCGCAAATAGGGTAGCGAACTGAGTATGTGTTTTGGGTACTTTGGCTGTGTTACCGATACTATTAATGCTTTTTGTAGCAGTTGATACGTTAAAGTCAGATTCAGAGTTTTCGCTCTTAAATAGTGAAGGGGCAAGACTTATCATCAATAGCGTCCAACGCTGTGATAAGTTTAAGCGCATTTGACCTGCAAAATACAAGGCAGTCTGAACCGTCTCTCGTATACAAGTGTCTTCCCAAGCATCATGTAGTGGGGCAAAATGCTCTATGAGTCCGCTAATATCAAACAACTGCTGCCAGTATACTTGCGGTGATAGTTGCATGGTGGCGCGACTCGATTCTTGCCAAATGCGTTCTGCACTCAAGTGAGCAAGCTCTCCTGAACTCACTAAGTGATGCATCAGCGTTAAAGTATCATCCGCGATAATAAACCCTAAATCGTAATAACGTCCATAGAATCGAGCCGTTCTTAATACTCGTAATGGATCTTCGCCAAAAGCACTGGACACGTGACGTAAGGTTTTATTGTCTAAGTCTTCCAATCCACCATAGTAATCGATGACGTTGCCGCTGATAGGGGTGTCATCCGTGAGACTAGTGACCTCGATAGCCATGGCATTGATGGTTAGGTCACGACGTTGCAGGTCTTCTTTTAAGGTGACATCGGGACTGGCATGTACGCTAAAGCCTTTGTAGCCTGAGCCTTGTTTGCGCTCCGTGCGGGCTAGCGCATATTCCTCATGACTGCGAGGGTGCAAAAAAACAGGGAAGTCAGCACCTACTTGCTGAAATCCAGCATCAAGCATCTCTGCGGCAGTAGCGCCAACAACAACGAAGTCTTTATCTTTGATGGGACGTTTTAGCAGTTGATCACGTACCGCACCGCCGACAAGGTAGATTTGCATAAAAGCCTCTTTGTATTGCACTGTAAATCATCAGTTCAATAGCGAACCATAATAAAACCAGTCAATGCTATGAACGAGCACTGACTGGTTTTATTATAACAAAAGAGCCCTGCCAATAAATGACAGAGCCCTTTCTAATAATGTATTTGTACTAAGTGCAATGTATGGTAACTAAGTACAGTATACGACTATTTTTCGTTTTCTAGATCTTGCGCTTCAGTCACAGTCAATGCAGTCATGTTGACGATGCCACGTGCAGTAGCTGATGGCGTCAAAATATGTACTGGCTTATTCGTACCTAATAGAATAGGACCAATAGACGCACTGCCTGTTGCTGTTTTAAGTAGATTAAAGGCAATATTTGAGGCATCAAGGGTTGGCAAAATAAGTAAGTTTGCAGCACCTTTTAATGGGCTTGATGGCATATCGTTCAGACGGATATTCTCATTTAACGCTGAATCACCTTGCATCTCGCCTTCAAATTCAAAGTCTACATTCATGTCAGTCAGCAGCTCATGAACCTTACGCATTTTGACAGCGCTGGTGCGGTTTGAGGCACCAAAGTTAGAATGAGACACTAGCGCAACGCGTGGCGTGATACCGAAGCGGCGTAACTGATCTGCTGCCAATACCGTCATTTCAGCCAACTGCTCAGCGGTTGGGTCTTCATGCACATAGGTGTCAGCAATAAAGATATTACGATCTTGCATCAATACCGCATTCATCGCATAGAAATCATTCACGCCCTCTTTTTTACCAATGACGTTTTTGACATATTCTAAATGCATTTGATAATCGCTGAATGTACCACATACCATCCCATCAGCGTCGCCATTATCAACCAGCAAAGAGCCGATCAGAGTGGTTTTACGGCGTACATCACGACGGGCAAGCTCGATACTCACACCGCGACGTTTGTTCTTCTCGTAGTAGCCCTGCCAGTAGTCTTTGTAACGTGGATCATCATCTTGATTAACGATAGTGATATTTACACCATCTTTTAGACGTAGACCAAGTTTTTCGATATTGGCTGAAATGACCGCTGGACGACCAACCAAGATAGGTTGAGCCAGTCCTTCATCGACAACGACCTGTACGGCTAATAGGATGTTGTTGTCTTCACCTTCACAGTACACGATACGTTTTGGCGCAGATTTAGCACGCGCAAAGATAGGCTTCATCACAAACGCTGAGTTGTAAACAAACTCAGACAGACGCTGGCGATAGGCTTTCATATCTTCGATAGGCAGTGTCGCGACCCCTGAATCCATCGCTGCTTTGGCAACAGCAGAGGCGATTTCAATGATTAAGTTTGGCTCTAGAGGTCCTGGGATCAGGTATTCGCGACCAAAGCTTTTCATGGTCTCGATATTTCTGACGTTGGTGGTTGGTGTTGCCTCAACGTGTGCCATCGCAGCAATTGCTTTTACACAGGCTACTTTCATCTCTTCGTTGACGGTAGTTGCACCAACATCCAATGCACCGCGGAAGATGTATGGGAAGCACAACGCGTTGTTTACTTGGTTTGGATAATCTGAGCGACCGGTCGCCATGATCACGTCTGGACGCACAGCGTGCGCTAGCTCAGGCATGATTTCAGGTGTTGGGTTAGCAAGTGCAAAGACGATAGGGTCTTTTGCCATACGGCGAACCATATCTTCTGATAACGTACCTGGCATGGATAGTCCAAGGAACATATCAACATCGTCCATGACTTCTTCGATAGCAGTAGCTGTCGTGTCACGAGCGTAGCGTTGCTTGGTTTCGTCAAGGTTTTCACGGCTAGTACTAATAATACCGCGAGAATCTGACACCAAGATATTGTTTTTATTAACGCCAAGCGCACAAATGATATCTAAACAAGAAATAGCAGCAGCACCTGCGCCTGAACAGACGACTTTGATGTCTTCGATTTTTTTGCCAGTGATTAGCAAAGCGTTCAGCATTGCTGCGGCAACAATAATTGAAGTACCATGTTGGTCATCATGGAACACAGGAATGTTCATGCGTTCACGTAGTACACGCTCAATTTTGAAGCATTCTGGCGCTTTGATGTCTTCTAAGTTGATACCACCAAACGTAGGCTCAAGCGAGGCAACCGCTTCAATAAACTTGTCTGGATCGTTTTGATCGATTTCAATATCAAAAACATCGATACCTGCGAATTTTTTGAATAAAACGCCTTTACCTTCCATAACTGGTTTTGATGCCAATGGACCGATATTACCCAAACCGAGTACAGCAGTACCATTAGTAATGACACCAACTAAGTTGTTACGCGCCGTATATTTAGAGGCAAGCTTTGGATCTTTTTGGATTTCAAGACACGGTACAGCGACACCTGGAGAGTAGGCAAGTGCTAAATCGCGTTGGTTAGCTAACTGCTTAGTAGGGGTTACTGATATTTTACCTGGGCGTGGAAACTCATGGTAATGTAAGGCAGCTTGTTCAAACTGCTCTTTTTCTGTACTGAGGTTATCCGTATTCGAAGTGGTATCGTCATTCATAATAATTGCCATGGTTGGAATAAATTGGAATAAATTAAATGGTGATGAACATAACGTCTAACCCTCAAAAATTACTATAAGATAATAATTAGAGGGTACAAAGACATTAGACGACTAGCGACCATAGGCATCATGATCGGTGATCAAAGATCAAGTCAAAAAAGCAATCTAGCAAAAATAGTCATTCTAGCACTATTGGTAATTCACTGCCTAGTCAACAGCGGTGAATTGTGTGAATAATATAATAAAATGATATTCGTTATTTAGCTGGTTGATAATGCCAAAAAATACAGTGTAATATCAACCATAATTTTATAATGTTTCAAAATATTACAGTATATGTATCCACTAAGATGAACAACTGATAGGCATCTGCGGCGTGTCAGGCGCAGGTGCATTAGTATCTAAATCGGACGCAATATCCTGAACGTCATAAGGATTGCTTAATAAGCGGAAGACTCGATCGACTTCTTCAAATTGCCCTTGTTCTGCGGCAGTAATAGCCCGCTGCGCCATGCTGTTGCGCAGTACGTACACTGGGTTATTGGTCTCCATATCGTTGATGGCTTGCTCAACTGGTAGCTGCTCGATATGTGCCAGATAACGCATCGACCAGTCCTGCCAGACCTGCTGCGCATCAGCGCTCAATTCAGTGGTCATTTTAGCCAGTAGGTCTTGCTCATATGGATGATCATTTGGTGCAATTAGACCGAGTAGAGCGCGAAAGCTATTGGTATAGTCGAGTAAGTTATCTTCTAGTAGTGTTAACCATTCAAAAGCCAAACCTAGGCTTTCGCGTTGGTGTGGTAACCCAAGCTTGCGGCACAGGCCTTGTTGGTAATGCTGCATAAAGGTTGATTCGTAAGGACCTAGGCAGTCAGCAAGCGTCTCACGAGTCACCCCCTCTAAGCGCATAAAGTGTGGCAGCCAAACGTTTAGGTTCCAATGTCCGATAGCA
Organism: Psychrobacter sp. PP-21; assembly: GCF_033790785.1. Taxonomy (NCBI): domain Bacteria; kingdom Pseudomonadati; phylum Pseudomonadota; class Gammaproteobacteria; order Moraxellales; family Moraxellaceae; genus Psychrobacter; species Psychrobacter sp. PP-21. Next base: position 33,468 of record NZ_JAMYEB010000008.1, read on the forward strand.
GGCTGGTTCTGGTAGGCGTAGCGACCCGTGTGATCAGAGTGATTGTTGATCCAAGCTGGATTAAAGCGCTCCATAAACCCAAAAGGCCCAAAATCCAAAGTGCTACCCGTAATAGACAAGTTGTCTGTATTCATCACGCCATGCGCAAAGCCAATCAGTTGCCAGTCAGCAATCATACGTGCCGTACGCTCAACGACTGCGGTCAAAAACGCCAGTACAGGCGTCTCGCTATCCCGGCACTCTGGATAGTAAGTATCAATCATATAGTCCGTAAATTCACCGAGTAAGTCAGGCGCAAAGCTTGCAATCCATTCAACATGACCAAGACGGATATGGCTATCAGCGACACGCATCAACGCGGCGCCTGCTTCGATACGCTCGCGGCGTACTCGTGTATCAGAGACCACAAAACCCAGAGCATTAGAAGAAGGAATACCAATCTGGGTCAATGCATGACCACACAAATATTCTCGAATCGTACTACGCAGTACTGCACGTCCATCTCCCATGCGCGAGTAGGGAGTCAGTCCTGCTCCTTTGAGGTGTAAGTCTTGTGGTTGTCCGTCATTATCCAGAACCTGAGCCATTAGTAAACCGCGCCCATCACCTAATTGTCCTGCCCATTGCCCAAACTGATGGCCTGCATAGGCCATGGCTAATGGTTTAAAATCAGCTGGCACGTATTGACCACCTAAAATATCCACCCAGTGAGTCATCAGCTCGTCATTCTCTGCCCAGCCTAATTGCTGTGCCACTTGTGCATTGAAGTGTCCAGCACGTGGGTTGTCGAGTGGTGTCGGCGGCTGCTCATGATAAAGGCGAGTGTCGAGGTTGGCATAGGTATTTTGATAATGCATACAGGCCGTTTCCATTAAAATATAAAAGTGAGAGTTTCACTATAACATAGCTCTTATATGTCATCATTGCACTCTGTCCACCTCTTGTAATCTCTGCCCTAAAAACTAACCTTATTTAGCATTCTTAGTCTATACAGTACTTAGCTAGCAGGATAGAGCGGTTGCACTTAATCACCTTATTGCATTCTGTCATCTATGCTCTTGGGAGCGCATTGAATAAAAAGTATAAATCACAGACAAAAAAATCCCCCTAGCTATGAAGATAGGGGGAAGGAGAAACCGTACCATTACTAATAATCAGTCAGTACCAGTTTAGCCAATCAATCACTTGGTGATTGATTGGCTAAACTTTAAGCGGCCTTTTGACTAACACCAATAGAACGAAATGCGGTTTTGAGGTTGCTATTATGTTCAAGAATTTTTTGCTCAATCTTAGCATAATCATGCTTCAATTTATCATCAGCTTCGTGCAAGCGGTCAGCGAATTCTGTCTTTTTAAGCTCGATTGTTTTGGCTTTTAGCGCTTGCCATTCTTCAACGGTTTGCGTGAAAGCATCGTATTCAAACTTAATGCGATCTTGGAAGCTCTTCATCGCATGAGGCAGATCAATACCGCTTACGGTTGCTGTCTCAATTTGCTGCTGCGCCGTTTTGAACTGCATTTGAACTTCAGCATGCTTGATCGTCGTGTCATCCACGGTACGAAGATCAGAAGTCAGACCAATCTTTGACAAACCAGCAATCAACCATTTGGTTGGATCATACTGCCACCATTTCACGCCATTACGATAGTCGTATTGGAAGAAGTGATGATAGTTGTGATAACCCTCACCCCACGTAAAGATAGCCAAGAAGAAATTGTCACGAGCCGTATTAGTATCGGTATAAGGACGAGTACCCAGCATATGGCATAACGAGTTAATAAAGAACGTAAAGTGATGCGTCAGTACTAAGCGTAGTAAGCCTGCGATGACCAATGTGCCCCAGACATCACCCAGTAGCCAACCAACAGCGGCAACCATGCCGACGTTCATAGCCACGACCCACAGACCATAGTATTTATGCTGAATCTGTAGGACTCTATCTTTGGTCAAGTCAGGAATGTTTTTGTAATCAAATTTGCCGCTAGGGTAGTTACGCAGCATCCAGCCAATATGACTGAACCAAAATCCGCGCTTTGCTGAATACGGATCATCCAAGCGATCATCAACATGACGATGGTGGACACGGTGACCTGAGACCCAGTCAAACGCAGAGCCCTGTACTGCTAAAGTAGAACCTAGCAATAAAAAGTTTCTGACAATTGGATGCGCTTTGTAAGCACGGTGCGCAAGCAAACGATGGTAACCCGCTGTGATACTCATGCCAGTCCATACCATAAAGGCACCAAACACACCCCATACAGGTGCACTCACGTCATGAGTAAATAAGTACCATGGCGTAATGATAGCAGCGGCAATGGGTGTCGCTACCAAAATAGTCGCCGGAATCCAATTGATCGGCGCTTTTGTAAACTCAAACTCGCGCATATCGATGCTTTGCTCTTTTGTCATAGCATCAGTTTGCTCAGAATCTTTAGCATAATTGCGCTTTGCAACAGGCTGCTCATCCAAAGCCATTTGCGCTTTTTTCTCATCGAAACGAGTTTTAAAACGCGTTACTTGAGTGCTGGCAGTCTTTACAAGCGTATCACCAGATTTGATAGCGAAACGTAAGCCTTTAAGCGGTAAGCCAAGTGCTTTTTTTGCAATCATATAATATCCCTAACGGTATTAATTTAAGTCCCCATAGTACCTGAAAAAACAGATAAAGTGAACACTTATACACTATAAAAATATTGCTAAATAACAATAGCTTGTATGAATTATAGACGGTATTGTCCAAAAATGAGAGTGACTTATCAGGCATGAAGGAGAAGTGTAACTAACACGCAAGATATGTATTGGTTGTATAGATTATTAAAAACTACCAATGAAGGTTTAGAAATAATAAACAGACCGTTTAAGGCAGCAATAGATGACTAGGAAAGTCAGTGATAATAACATCGGTATCCCATTTTATGAGCTGCTCGATAGTATTGATGTCATTAACTGTCCAAGCGCTTACAGGCAGACCATAGCGATGGCTGTGCTTGATAATGGCGTGGGTCAAGAGCGGGTAGTAAACCCCCAGTTGAATACAGCCAAGTTGTAACGCGGTATTGGTCGCTCTTGCTAAGGCCTCTGGGGTGCGAATAAGGAGCCCTCGCGGCACATGAGACAATAACTTATGACGTTGTAACCGATTATGCAGCTCCATATCAAAGCTCGTTAGCACGATAGGTAAGTTTGCAAAGGTAGTATTAATAAGCTCTCGCGCCAGTGCTTCAACCAATACTGCATAGTTGGTTCGGTTATGAGTTTTAATTTCAAGCTCAATCACACTAAACCCGCTAAGCACCGGTGCAATATTCGCCAAAGTCATGATGGGCTGACCAAACTGCAATCGGCATTGAATCTCTGTTAGTCCAAGCTGATCCACACGTGACTGTTGACCGCACATTCGTTCCAAATCATCGTCATGAAACACAATTAAGTGACCATCAGCGTTCAGTTGTATATCAAACTCAACTCCTGCTAGGCCCTTTGTTTTCAGATTTTGAGAGTACTCAAAACCTGAAAACGTGTTTTCTAGGCTCTCACCACGTGCACCGCGATGACCTAATAGACGGGTATTTTTAAAATTTACCATATCAATTGACTACTGGTGGATCTTACGAGTCATCATATATCGTCATAGTAGCAGCGTCTAACAAAATCTTTGATATGACCAATACTGGTTGCATCTATTATCTGTAGCGAAAAACAACGTTGGCATTTGTTATGTTTTTGCAACAAAACACAGGTTTTACACACAATGAGGGGCGCTATTTGTATGTCCATGGGCTACACTAATGACCATTTCAACCAAACACCGTATAATGATGTGGTTTTCAACGCGACAACGTGATTGGTCTACATGATTGGTCTATAAAATCACGCTGTCGTTTGAGTGTTAAACACTGTCCATCAGTGGCGGTAAGAACCAGTAAATTGGGAGTAAAGTAACTATGAGCGTAGCAAATGTAAGTTTGAGCAAGTGGCATAAAGTAGCTGGAATTGGGTTGGTATGTAGTTTGGCGCTTGCCGGTTGTGATCGCTCAGAGGTGGAAGAGACTGACGATGCAGCAGAGATGACGGAACAAGAGCCAACGGCCACCGATGCTGCAGTTGCTCCTGCAGTCAGTTGTGATGACCCAATGGTACAAGATCGCCTCAAAACTGCGCTCAGAAATACGCTCAATCAACAGGCGCAAGCGTTGGCTACCAACTATGCCAACGACGCTGAGGTCAGTTTAGCAAGCGGTGTTGTCAGTGATAAGACCAATGGTATCGTCATCGATGTGCAGAACGCAGCTATCTTGCAACAAGCCAACGATAATGGCATGACAACTTGCCAAGCAAGTGTCAGCATGACGCTGCCAAGCGAAGATTTGTACCAAGCCAGTCAGATACAAGCAGCCAATAATCAGCCAAGCCTACAGTCACGCTTAGCGCAAGATAATATTCGTATCAATAATAATATGCTCGTCGATGACGCCTTTACGTATGTCGTCGGTACACAAGGCGGGCAAGTCCGCACTCGTATCGCTGGACAGCCTGCGTTACTGACGGTCGTTGCAGATGTCATGGCAGGGTCTGTATTAAAAACCGCTATGGACGAGCAACGTGCCCAGCGCGCCGCTGAACGTCCTGCACCTGCACAGAACACGCAGCCAGCACCAGCTCGTCAGCAGCCAAGAACAGTAACACCCGTTGAGCCAATTCGCCCGACTCAGCCTGCCACGCCGCCGACCATTAACAAACCTGCTAGCAGCCAAAACAACTCAGCAGAGAATAATCAGCCTTCCGCTCCTACTGAGACGAGCAAACCAGTAACGCCAACGACGCCAAAAGTAGTGCCTAAAGATGAAACTATCGACATGGTCATTATTGAAGACGAGAGCGCTACGTATTAATCAGTTTGCTTTATGTCTAATTTTATCAGCAGCTTACAACAGGTGGTTAATAACTATCGTTGAGTAAAAAACCCCGCAATAATAATGTTGCGGGGTTTTTTGTGAGTATTCAAATAATAAACTGAGGGTCGGTCTAATCAGTTAGTGATAGCTAATGATTTTTAGTGGTTTTCATCAATTTTCAGAAAAATGCTGCAACACTTTACTGTCCCACAGTACTTCAGAGACTTGTTCTGGGTCTGTACAGAAGCGCGCCGCGACGAATAGCCAGTCCGATAGGCGATTGATAAAGCTAATGGCAGTGTTGCGTATAGCAGACGGGCGCTGCTCTTTTAATAATACGGCTTGGCGTTCAGCACGGCGACAGACACTACGTGCCACATGCAGTTGGCTCACCAGTACAGAACCTGTCGGCAAAATAAAATCTTTTAGCGGTGGTAACGTGCTATTCATCGTATCGATTTTTTGCTCGAGCCATTCGATATGCATGGCGCTGACACCTTCGTACTCTGGCATAGCAAGCTCACCGCCGATATTGAACAACAAGTGCTGGATAATGACTAGGGACTGAGAGAATTCCTCGCTAATAGACTGGTCTTTACTTTGTTGTAATTGTGCGCGTACCAGACCGATGTGTGAGTTGAGCTCATCGATATCACCCATAACGCTGAATAGATTGTCAGCTTTGCTGAGCCGACTACCATCAGCCATACCAGTGCTGCCGTCATCTCCAGTACGTGTATATATTTTGCTTAAGCGATTGCCCATCTTTATATCCTTAGTAGTTTTTGTCATTGAAGGGTGGTAGTTGCATGCTCATTGTAGTATTTTACGCCTGTTTTCGCTAAGATAATGGGTTACGTTTTATATTTCGGTATTAACCGTCGTTAATTTTTGACAATTATAATCATACTATCGCTATGGCTGAATTCGTTCGCTGCAGCCGATATCTTTAATTTCTCTATTTTATTTATGCTAAAAGGTTCTCTTACTATGACCACACCACTTACAGATGCGATGTCTCAACTGTCCATATATGACTCACTGACTAGCGGCAAACGTCAGTTTGAACCGCTCAAAGCAGGGCAGGTGGGCATGTATGTGTGTGGTATGACCGTCTATGATTATTGCCATATCGGACATGCTCGTGTGATGGTCGGGTTTGATATGGCGGTGCGTTGGTTGGCGCAATTGGGTTACGACGTAAACTATGTGCGTAACATTACCGATATCGATGACAAGATCATCGCGCGCGCCGCTGAGAATGGCGAAGAGATTGGCGTATTAACGCAGCGTTTTATTACGGCAATGCATGAAGATGCGACGGCGCTCGGCTGCGAGATGCCAGATGCTGAGCCACGCGCAACTGATCATATCGATGACATGCAGCAAATGATTGAAACGCTCGTCACTAGTGACTATGCGTATGCCGGTGATAATGGCGATGTCTATTATGCTGTCGATAGTTTTGCAGACTATGGCAAGCTATCTAAACGTAATCTCGACGATATGCAGGCAGGATCACGAGTAGATGTCGAAAACGACAAGCGTAACCCATTTGATTTTGTATTGTGGAAAGCTGCCAAGCCTGACGAGCCGCAGTGGGCTTCACCGTGGGGACAGGGGCGCCCAGGGTGGCATATTGAATGCTCGGCTATGTCGACTAAATGCTTAGGTAATACTTTTGATATTCATGGTGGTGGCCATGATTTGCAATTCCCGCATCATGAAAACGAGATCGCGCAGTCTGAGGCAGCAACTGGCTGCGAATATGCACGCAACTGGATGCATGTTGGTTTTATCAATGTTGATGGCGAAAAGATGTCTAAATCATTAGGCAACTTCTTTACCATTCGTGACGTGATGGCAAAGTACTTACCAGAGACGGTAAGGTTCTTTTTGTTGTCTAGTCATTACCGTAGCCAAGTCAATTTCTCTGATAGTGCTTTGGATGAAGCACATAATAGCCTAAGTAGGCTATACAACGCATTAAAATTAGCTGAACAACGAAAAGAGCAGACAATCGTAGTAGATGCAGACTTGGTTGTTAGCGCATACGGTAGTGACGCGGGTCAACACTTTATCAAAGCAATGAATGATGACTTCAATAGCTCGACGGCAATCAGCGTCTTGTTTGGTCTCGCCCGCGATATCAACAAAGCCATCAAAGCGGAAGACATAGACACAGCATGGCAGTTAGCGCAGCAATTAAAAACACTAGCGCAGGTATTGAATATCCTGCAACAGCCAGTGCAGCAGTTTTTGCAAGCGGTGATTGGTGATCAGGCAGAAGATGGTCTGAGTGATGCGGTTATTGATGGGCTAATCATCGAACGCGCAGATGCCAAAGCGGGCAAAAATTTTGCACGTGCTGATGAGATTCGTGAGCAGTTAAAAGATGCTGGCATTGAGCTTGAAGACAGTCGCGCTGGGACGACGTGGCGCCGTGCCTAAATTGAGCAGTTACCATTTATAATTTAAATAGTGAGAATATAGTTGTAAATTAAGTCAGCGCTGTGCTGGCTTTTTTTTGTACACTAGATTAGGTTAAAGCATATCAAATGCAACTTTTATACTCACTTCCATTTTAGACTACTGGCTTTGAAATATGACTACTCTAAAAAATACTACCGTTGATGCTCTTGTTGCTGCACCGGCTGTAAGCCATAGGAGTCGACATATAGAGCACCGCAATATAGATCGGCACAATACAGAGCGCCCTAATGCTCACCATCATGCACTAAAAACTATATTAGGTTTTTTTATTATAGCCATCAGTGCCCTTCATATACCTGCCAATGCAGCAGACACTAATGCTGAAACAAGCGGCAGTGAACAGAATCATTCGCAAGAAATTAGTAAGCCGGACAATCTAGCGGAATATGCTGTCCAACAGGTAAACACGGTCAAAAGTACTAGCGTCAATCTCTCCGATATCAGCGAAGAGATATTTGACCCGACAGAGCGTAGCGCAGTACAGCAAGCGGGCACACTGCAAGGCGATACTGGACTCACGGGTGAATATAACGCAAATTACTATTTGCTCAACACCATCAATGAAGGACTACCACCTCTAGACAAGCCGCCCAATCTGGCGACACCACTCGCAACCTTGGAGTTTTTCCAGTCGGCAGTAATGAAGCAGCAGTATGACTTGGCAGCTTACGCACTCAACATGAATTTGATTGATGAGCAAGATCAGCGCAGCCGTGCGCTTGATCTGACCAAGCAACTGGATTATCTGCTCACTCAAAAAGAGCTATATGTGTTCGATGATATGCCAGATCGCCCCGATGGTTTGATTGAGCCGCCGCTTGGCAATGGTAGCAGCGTCATGGGTATTCCTAGGCGCTCGATTCAACTTGGCTATATTGAATATCGAGAGCGCCGAGTGCCCATTCATTTGGAGCGGGTACGAGTAGAAGATCAAGCGCCAACATGGGTGTTCTCTGCGCAAACCGTTGGCAATATCGAAAATCTGTATGAACAGTATCATCCAGCAGAGTTTGAGCGCTATCTACCTATTTGGTTAAAACTAAAGTTTTTTGGGATTGCGCTATGGGAGTTTTTATCGCTAGTGCTCTTTTTCTTATTGACCATGGGTTTAGGGTGGTTACTGAGTAAAGGCACAGGAAAGCTCATCAATCGATATGTCGATGAGGAGAAATATAACAAGTACACCAATAGTGCTAATGGTGTGACTGACTTGGTCAACAAGTTAACAGTACCATTGACATTTACCATCAGTTTTTCACTCGTTTTTACCTTAGTATCTGGTGGATTTCCTTATCTAGATGCCGTCGCATCCTCCATCCGCCCTCTAATTTGGACTGGACTGGTACTGAGTGCCATGTGGCTTGGTATACGTGTTATCAATTTTTTTGCAAATCGCTATCAAGACTTACAGATCGAAAACTTGGCAGAGGAGCACTTTGACAAAGTTCGTCGTCGTCGCACCTATGTATCGATATTTCGCCGTGTCTTTATATTTGTCATGGTATTGGGGAGTATTTGGATAGGTTTGAGTGAATTTGCCAATATGGAAGGGCTTGGCAAAACATTACTGACCTCGGCTGGTATTGCGGGCGTGGTGCTTGGTATCGCCGCACAGCCCATACTTGGCAACATTATCGCCGGGGTACAGGTGGCGGTGACGCAGCCTGTACGAATTGGTGATAGTGTGATCATGGATGGTAATTTTAGTACCGTCGAAGACTTGCGTTACACTTATGCGGTGCTCAAGACTTGGGATGAACGTCGATTGATCGTACCGATGCGTGAGTTGATCACCGAAAAAGTAGAGAACTGGTCCCATACCGAAGTGCATCAGACTTGTCCGGTATTCTTATACATCGATTATGGCGCAGATATTGAGGCTATTCGGCAGCATTTTATATCGGTGACCAAAGACAATGAGCTTTGGGATGGAGATACTGAGCCTGAAATATTTGTCGTTGATGTAACAGAGAATACCGTTCAGCTGCGCGGTGCAGTTGCAGGAGTAGGTCCTATAGAGGCGTGGACGCTTGCTTGTGAAGTACGAGAGAAAATGCTTGGTTACTTATATGAGCAGCAAAACGCGTACCTACCGACAGAGCGTTTTACCTTAAAATCAGGTGAGTAGCTTTAGAAAAAACTCATCGAGGGTATACAGTACTTATTGATAGGCAAATGTTGCACAGTTTGTCTATCAATATAAAAAGACTCATTTATGTAAAATAATCTGACAAATAGACTATGTCAGAGAGGTGCTTATTTGTTATAATATGGCGTTATTTTTATAGGATAACTGAGTGGATAGCGATGAGTCGACACTGCGCAGGCAGCTGCAACGACTGATATGTTAAGCCATGAATTCCTACCCATCAAAATAACCACCACTAGGGGTCTGTATGTTGCGAATTGTCGATGAAGCCTTAACCTTTGATGACGTTTTACTATTGCCAGCCTATTCGGAAGTTCTGCCAAAGACTGCTGATCTTTCTACTCGTTTGACCAAAAACATCACACTTAATCTTCCGCTTATCTCTGCGGCGATGGATACCGTGACTGAGTCTGAAATGGCGATTACAATGGCACAGCTTGGTGGCATGGGTATCTTGCACAAGAGCATGGACATTGAAAAGCAAGCCACACAAGTACGCCGTGTCAAAAAATTTGAAGCGGGTACCGTTGTTGATCCTATCACTGTACACCCAGAGATGACGATTGGTGAACTACTGCGTTTGACACAAGATAATAATATCTCAGGTGTCCCTGTCGTCGAAAAAGGCACAGATAATGTTGTGGGTATCGTCACTCACAGAGACTGGCGCTTTGAAACCAACCTCTCACTACCAGTTAGCCAGATCATGACGCCAAAAGAGCAGCTGGTAACGGTACAAGAAGGCGAGAGTAACGAAAACATCAAAAGATTACTCCACGAACACCGCATCGAAAAAGTTATCGTGATTGATGATAACTTCCGTTTGCGTGGTTTGATTACGGTCAATGACTTTGCCAAAGCTGAAAACAACCCAAATGCGTGCAAAGATGACCAAGGTCGTCTGCGTGTTGGTGCCGCGGTTGGTACTGGTGCAGACACACAAGCACGTGTCGAAGCATTGATCGCAGCTGACGTCGACGTGATCGTTGTTGATACAGCACATGGTCACTCAAAAGGCGTGATCGATAAAGTATCATGGATCAAAAAGAACTATCCGCACGTTCAAGTTATCGGCGGCAACATTGCAACTGGTGAAGCAGCAATAGCCCTACGTGATGCAGGCGCTGATGCCGTAAAAGTTGGTATCGGTCCTGGTTCTATCTGTACCACGCGAATTATTGCTGGTATTGGCGTACCGCAGATCTCTGCTATTGATAACGTCGCTAGTGCACTGAAAGATAGCATCCCACTGATTGCTGACGGCGGTATCCGCTATTCAGGCGATATGGCAAAAGCCATCGCTGCTGGTGCATCATGCATCATGGTTGGGTCGCTCATGGCAGGTACAGAAGAAGCACCAGGTGAAGTTGAGCTGTTCCAAGGTCGCTATTACAAAGCTTACCGCGGTATGGGTAGCTTGGGCGCGATGTCAGGATCAAACGGCTCATCAGACCGTTATTTCCAAGACGCCAAAGATGGCGTAGAAAAACTGGTGCCAGAGGGTATCGAGGGTCGCGTCCCTTATAAAGGCCCAGTCGCCGGTATTGTCAATCAGTTGGTTGGTGGTCTGCGCTCATCTATGGGTTATACAGGCTCAGCGACTATCGAAGATATGCGTACCAATCCACAGTTTATCAAAGTAACCTCAGCAGGTATGAAAGAGTCACATGTTCATGATGTGCAGATTACTAAAGAAGCGCCGAACTACCGAGTAAGCTAAACGCTACTCTATAGTCCTATACGGTCTCAAAACCAGCCCAGTTTAAGGGCTACAGTGGTCTTGAGATACAAACAGCCAACAATGCTTTGTTATTGTTGGCTGTTTTTTTTGTAAAATACAAAACAGATTATTACAATAATGATTTTGCCTACATATACGTTAGGCCTTTTATTTTGGACTTGAGGAAGAGACATAATGAGTTATTTTGGTACTGATGGTATCCGTGGAAAATTTGGCGAGTTGCCCATTACACCTGATTTTATCCTAAAGCTGGGTTATGTCACGGGACTGGTTCTCATAGAAAATAATGAAAACCCTGCGCGCAAACCAAGTGTGGTCATTGGAAAAGATACTCGTCTCTCAGGTTATGTTATTGAAGGCGCATTGCAGGCAGGGTTCAATGCGGCTGGTGTTGACGTTCATATGCTCGGTCCACTACCGACGCCTGCTATCGCCCATTTAACTCGCAGCTTCAATGCTTATGCTGGCGTTGTTATTTCAGCCTCACATAATCCTTATTATGACAATGGCATCAAATTCTTTTCTGGTAACGGTAAAAAAATCAGTGATGAGATGCAAGCGTCTATCAATGACAAGCTGACAGCCATTATGAGTAGCGCTAATGGCAATGATGTCACTATGCCTATCATCGATCCTTCGCAGCTGGGTAAAAACAATCGCATCAATGATGCAAAAGGTCGATATATCGAGTTCTGTAAAGGCAGCTTCCCTTATCAGTATGATCTTAGTCATTTAACCATCGTGGTTGATTGTGCCAATGGAGCAGGTTATAGCGTAGCGCCTAGAGTAATGCGTGAGCTGGGCGCCACTGTTATCGCTATTAATAACACACCTGATGGTATTAATATCAATGCTGATTGTGGTTCTACGCATCCTGAAGGCCTACAAAAAGCAGTACTCAAGCATGAAGCAGATGTCGGTATCGCATTAGATGGGGATGGTGACCGTATTTTGATGGTCGATGAGATGGGTAATCTAATCGATGGTGATGGTATTTTGTATGTGCTTGCAACCCAAGCGACAAACAAAGTTAAAGGTGTCGTTGGTACGCTTATGAGTAACATGGGGTTAGAGTTGGCGCTAAAAGCGGCAGACATTGAGTTTACCCGTGCAAAAGTAGGCGATCGCTATGTAATGCAGGACTTGGAAGCCAATGGCTGGATATTGGGCGGCGAGCCATCTGGTCATATTTTATGTCTAGATAAGAGCAGAACAGGGGACGCCATCATTGCAGGTTTACAAGTATTAGCGGTGATGCAGGCACGAGGACGTGCTCTAAGTGAGCTTGTTGAGGGTTTTGAGGTACTGCCGCAAAAGCTAGTCAATGTGCGACTGTCTCAGATGCAAGACCCATTTCAGTATGAAGAACTGGTTGCTGCTTTTGACAAAGCTCAAGCAACCTTAGAAGGCCGTGGCCGTCTACTCATTCGCCAATCAGGTACTGAACCTATGATTCGAGTCATGGTCGAGTCAGATGACGAAATAGAATGTGACGTAATGGCAAATGATTTGGCTGATCAGATCAGGTCAGTATTGGGTTAAAATCAATACTGAGCTAACAATTACTAAAATAATGACATCAGAATTCTATAATAGGGAATGATCATGAGTATGGATTTTACCGACCAACGCCTCTCATACGAGAAAGGCGAGCTTGATCAACAGTCAGTACCAGCATCACCATTTGAGCTTTTTAAGGGGTGGATGGATGAGGCGCTCGCTCAAAAGGTACAAGAGCCTTATGCAATGAGCCTAGCGACATGCGGCGTAGATAATAAGCCTAGCGTACGTATCGTTTTATTGCGCGAGATTACCGATACCGGTATTGTCTTTTATACCAATTACGAAAGCGCTAAGGGACAGGATATTGCAGAGAATCCCAATGCAGAGGTGCTGTTTTTTTGGCACGAGCTCGAGCGTCAGATTCGTATCAGTGGTCCTATTGCTAAGATTGATGCTGATAAATCTGCGAGCTACTTTCAAAAACGCCCGCACGATAGCCAAGTAGGTGCGTGGGTCAGTCAACCGCAAAGTGGTGAAGTTGCCAATCGTGAGGTCATGGAGCAAACGTTTGAACAACTTCAAGAAAAACATCCAACCAATACTACGGTACCGACGCCAGCGTTTTGGGGTGGTTATGAGATTACGGTTGAGAAGGTTGAGTTTTGGCAAGGCCGCGCCAATCGTATGCACGATCGAATCATATATACGCAGAGTGGCGGCGACGATAGTAAAGGTCACGAAGGTAATACAGGTTGGACAACCAAGCGTTTGCTACCATAGTTGCTAGGGTTTCACACTATAGACTATACAAAAATAAAAAAGCCATTCTAAACCCAGTTTCTTTGGTATCTAGAGTGGCTTTTTTGCATTAATTATTTAGCTTATTCGGTATTATATTTTATTTAACTTTCTATTTAGCATCGGCATCAGTATCGACATCAACGGAGACTGACATCCCAGGACGCAACCGTGCAAGTTCAGGCTGATTTTGGTCTAAGTCTATCCGTACAGGGATACGCTGAGCTACTTTTATATAGTTACCCGTCGCAGGATTAGCCGCACCTGCACTAAACTCGCTGCCAGTCGCTGGTGAGATGTTGCTTACGTGCCCCGTAAATTTGGCACCGCCAAGCGCATCGACATGAATGGTTGCAGGTTTACCGACTGCCATACTGGCAATCTGAGTTTCTTTGAAATTTGCAATAATCCAAATGCCTTTCGGTACGATATACATGAGCTGAGTACCTGCGCTAACGTACTGACCTTCTTTAACACTGACTTGGCTCAGCTGACCCGCTTCAGGTGCTGTAATAATAGTATTGTCTAGATTGATTCTGGCTTGCTTGACGCCTGCTTCCGCATTTTTGATGTTCGCATCCAATGAAGGTCGACTGCCACTGGTTTTTGCTCGATTTTCCTGCGCAGCTTGTAGGTTTGCTTCTGCTTGTTGCATACTTGCCTGTGCTTGGGCAAGTTGTGCTTTGATATGAGCCACTTCTGCTTTTGATACAGCGCCAATAGCATCTAAACCTTGGTAGCGATTGACGTCTTCACGAGCACTCTCTACATTGATTTTGGCACTGTATACATCCGCTCTGCGTGCTTCAATCTGTGCTTGACTCGATTGTGTATCTTGATCATTAGTAGCGCGGTTAGTGACAGCGACTTCAGTGTTGGCTTGGGCTTGTTCGAGCTGCTGCTGAAACGTTCGGTCATCTATTTTTATCAGTAAATCACCTGCCTTCACATTAGCAAAATCTTCCACTGCCACTTGAGTGACATAACCAGAAACTTGCGGGCTGATAATGGTTGTCTGACCTTTGACAAAAGCATTATTGGTCTGTTGCGTGGTAGGTGTAAATGGGGGGAGCTTCCACGCATACAATATCAATGCCACACCTATGACAATCAGCACGATCAAAAACGCTAAATTCAGATAGGATTTTTTCTTAGGTGACCATCCAGTGGTGTCTGTAATGGGCTCTTTTGTTGGCATGGGTGTCTGAATGCTATCTGCTGGGTTTTCTGTAGCGTCTGCTGTCGTATTATTGCTATTTGGTATATCAGAATTTGCTGTTGTTTGTGTTGCATCTGTGGTCGTCTGTGCTTGAGTAGAAGACGATGCTATATGTGTATCTGTTGCTGGAGCACCAGTAGACGCCTGAGAGGTTTGGTTAAGCTCATCTGGTTTTTTTTGGCTCATGACGTACTCCTAAGTTTTCAATAAAAATACCAAACAGGTTTAAAGGTGATTGTTGGGATAATAGACCCAGTTATTTGGTTTCACGCATTTTTGCAATGACAGCGAGCTCTTTAGCCAGCGGGTTGCGTTTGTGGTAACGGTTATAAATATAATTGAGCAGTAAAATAATCGTAACAGCTGTGGCAAGGACGGCCATCAAAAAGAACAGATCGCTATACGCTGCCACAGCTGCTTGGCGCTGAATATCTTGTAGCACTTGGCTTACTGCACCAGCATTTGCTTGGGCAGCATCAGTGGTCTCACTTGATAGCATATTACGAGTACCCGCTATTTGAGCGCTAAAAGCAGGATCACCCAAATTAAGTGAGCTGACCATATCTGCATAGTGTGATTGTGTACGAACAGTCGTAAACGCTTGAATAGCGGCTGCACCTGCCAAGCCGCCAATCGTTTGAGAAATACCAAAAATCACGGAAAAACTAATAATATAGGCAGGACCACTGGCAATCGCACGCAAAAACCCTTCAAAAACCAAAGGCCCCATAAAATATACGGCGGCAAAGGCAATTAAAAACTGGCTAAGATAAAACATGTAAGGTGCTGAATTAATAGACACTCCAACATCCATCCAAGAACCCAACGCTATCAATGCTACTGCAAAAATGACAGGCCTGCGTAAATCCATTGGATTGGTGCTAAAAATACTAATGACCAAAGCCAATACACTGGCGGCCAATATGACGATATAAAAGGTAATCAGCTGATCACCGCCGTAGCCTAGCGTAGCAAGTAACCCAGCGGCACCGACAGTCTGTTCAGACAGTAAGATTCGCATGACAGCACCTGTCACCATGAAGGCGATAATATTGCGGCTACGCATCCAGCGGACTTGTAACATTGGGTTTTTACGATGGGTTTCAATCCATAACGCAATGCTAATCCCAACGATAGCAATAATAAGCGGATAAATGAGCCAAGGCGTCGTCCACCATAATATGCGACCTTGTACCAGTACAACAGCCAACGCAGCCAAACCACTGGCAAAAAAAGCAAAGCTTAAAAAATCAAGTTTCTCAAATACTTTTTCGATATTACCTGGTGGTAGTTCCAAAAGATTAATCAGTCCAAAGCAAATCAATGCCAAACCAAGTTGGAATAAGAATAAGTTTTCAAGCTGACCATCGATGGCAAGGTAGGGCGAGATGATACGTGATAGAGGAATACCAAACTGCACCAAGCCAAATCCTAGTATCAAGCCACTAGTCCGTTTAACGGTTGGCATGCCTTGTAGGCAATAGAATAATCCCAATATGGTCATACCACTGGCCACCATGCCGCTAAGTCCCCTTGCGACAATCTCTAGATAATAGGGCTCGATTCTAATACTAGGCGTATCTAGCAAGTGGCTACTAATCAGCCATTGCAGACTTGTGGCAGCCAGTAGGAAGAATAAAGTGATCTTACTAAAAAGTGACATGCCAAATTGCTGACGGATCTTGTACAGCAGGACAGTAATACAAGCGTTGGTCATGTTGTAACTCACAGATATCCAGCCTCCTTCAATAGGCGCTAATCCCATCTCGCCCTGTATTTGAGAGAGGTTTGCAACAAGTAGACCATTTTGGAAGCTGGCTGTGAGACCAATAAATATTCCAATCAGTAGATAAAATATTTTGCGGCGGGTAGGGTGATCAGGATTGGCTGGAGAGCCTACCATGAGTGGTTTTTCATGGGGCTTAAACTGGTATTCGTTAGTCATGGGCGGACCACAATCTGTATAAAGAAATGAAGCAACATAGGACAAATTCCAGACGGGGAGTCAGGACAGTGTCATTGGTGTTTTAAACGTCAAAGGTCAGTCGATTGACTGAGGGAGTATGAGGGGTAACTCAATAATCGCTAAAAAGATTTTATCACGAGTTCGGCGGAGCTTCTGTCATGTGCACGTAAATTATAAGCCACGTGGCAACGTGGTGTCGGTTGTGTACGCCTAACTCTCAATCTCTTACATACCAAAGCGAGTTTTACTTCCTTTATCACTGCACTGTCGTTATTCTTATACTGTCGCTACCACTACAAGCACAAAATAGAGTACGCACAAAAAACAGCTCTATAAAGAGCTGCTTATGTACATCATACGATTGATATGCAGTAATTAAAACAAAAGTCTAGATAGACTCGTCATACTTTGCTTCTAACTGCATAGCGCGCTGATAGCTATCCAGACTGGCAAGCGCTTCAGCGTATTGTTTGATATGAGGATAAGCGTCAAGCTTTTGACGCTTGGCCAAAATAATCAAATCAAATGACAGCATAAAGTCAGCACCGCTGAGCTTATCACCGACGATAAAGGATTTGCCTTCAACCGATGTGTCCAAATATTTGAACAATCTTGTCTTTTCTGTCTCGATATAACCATTCAAAAACTCATTGTCATCGATGCCTGCTTTTTTGGTAAATAGCTCTAGCATCAATGGCAACATGAGTGAGCTCTCAGCAAAGTCGATCCACTGTAGATAGTAGCCATAATCAGAGCTACCAGTTTCAGGGCGTAGACGCTCTGGTGCAAACCTCTCAATCAGTAACTCAGTGATAGCGCCTGACTCAGCATAAACCTGTCCATCGATCTCGATAACCGGAGATTTACCAAGTGGATGCACAGCTTTTAGAGAGTCTGGTGCCAAATGAGTTTTGGCATCACGTTGGTGACTAACAACTTCGTAAGGCACGCCTAACTCTTCTAGGAGCCAAAGCGTACGCAACGAGCGTGATTGATTGAGATGGTGTAAGCGAATCATAATATCGACCTTAGTACATGATGTGATTTATTAGTTTCTGGGTCTTAACCTTTTAGCTTGGCCACAAGACGCGTAGCTGCTTCTTCTGACGATGCTGGGTTTTGACCAGTGATTAATAGACCATCTTCGACGACAAACGATTCCCAATCCGCTGCTTTTTCGTAGTTGCCACCATTAGCTTTGAGTGCATCTTCTACCAAGAATGGTACAACGTCTGTTAGGCCAACGGCATCTTCTTCTGAATTAGTGAAACCAGTGACTGTTTTGCCTTTTACTAAGTACTCACCATCAACTTTTACGTTCTTGAGTGCTGCAGGAGAATGACAAACAAACGCGACAGGCTTATCTTGCTTGACGAAAGTCTCAATCAGATTGATAGAGTTCTTATCTACTGCCAAGTCCCATAGTGGGCCATGACCGCCAGGATAAAAGACTGAATCAAAGTCTTCCGCTTTCATATCAGCAAGTTTTTTGGTATTGGCCAAATGCTCTTGAGCGTCTTTGTCGTCTTTGAAACGCTTAGTATCTTTGGTCTGCGTGTCTTCAGTATCACTACTAGGATCTAGTGGTGGCTGACCACCAGCAGGAGAGGCTAGGGTTACGTTGACGCCAGCATCTAAAAACGCATAGTAAGGGGCTGCAAATTCTTCTAACCAAAACCCTGTTTTTTTACCAGTATCGCCTAGACGGTCATGAGAAGTTAGTACCATTAAAATGTTCATAGTTTTCCTTATTTATTGTTTATTGTGAGTGAGCAGTTGAGTCGCAGTCATTAAATGACTGTTAGTATTATTCCTGCTTCAAACGTAATTTTCAGTAGTGATCTTAGCTAGTTATGTTGTTAAGTAGTTATTAACAACGATTTGCAACTATCAGTAGCTACTTAACGTCAGCTACTTTGACAACTGTTTTGCCAAAGTTGTCGCCATTTAACATATCGACGAAAGCATTGGGTGCATCGTCTAAACCATCAGCGATATACTCTTTGGTTTTGACATCGCCTGATTCTACCCATTTACTCATGGTTTCTAAGAACTCTGGGAAGTGATCGCCATACTCTTCAAAGATAATAAAGCCTCTTACCGTTAAACGCTGGCTTAAGATAAGACCCATCAGCATGCCTAAGCGGTCTTTACCATCAGGTAATTCGGTCGCGTTGTACTGTGATACGAGACCACATACAGGAATACGCGCATGATCGTTTAGCAACGGTAGAACAGCATCTAATACTTGACCGCCAACGCTTTCGTAATAGATGTCGATGCCATCTGGACAGGCAGCTTTTAGTTGCTCAGCAAAGTCGTGAGATCTATGGTCGATGCAGACATCAAAACCAAGCTCATTGACCGCAAAATCACATTTTTCTTTGCCACCTGCCACACCGATAGTACGTAGACCATATTGGTTACCAACTTGACCAACCGTTGCACCGACAGGGCCAGTAGCTGCTGCGACCACTAAGGTTTCGCCTTTTTTTGGTT
Organism: Psychrobacter sp. PP-21; assembly: GCF_033790785.1. Classification (NCBI taxonomy): domain Bacteria; kingdom Pseudomonadati; phylum Pseudomonadota; class Gammaproteobacteria; order Moraxellales; family Moraxellaceae; genus Psychrobacter; species Psychrobacter sp. PP-21. Next base: position 52,732 of record NZ_JAMYEB010000008.1, read on the forward strand.
TACCAATATCAGTCAAACCCATGTAACCTGTGAATCCAGGCATACCTAATACGCCCAAACCATAAGAAGGATTAGACATATTTTTGTTCAATTTCAGGACACCTTCGCCATCACTGACGCTATAGTCTTGCCAGCCTGAGTTTGATACCACCAAATCACCGACATCAAACCCATCGACATTGGACTCGACGACCTGAGCGACAGTACCGCCCATGATGACATCGCCGACTGCTAAAGGATCAGCGTAGCTTTTTGCATCACTCATGCGTCCACGCATATACGGATCTAACGATAGGTATACCGTGCGTAGTAGCATCTCATTTTCGTTTGGCGTTGGAATATCGCTGGTTGCCATATCAAAGTTATCAGCGGTTGGTTCACCATTAGGGCGGCTGGCAAGTTTGATTTGACGGTTTACTTCTTGATTTTGTTGTTTGTCGAAGCTCATCATAGGACTCCTTTATAGTTATTCATTGTGATTATAATAGTAGTGTTAAATGTAGTAGCTATTCAGCATGGAATAGCTACTACTATAGATAGCATAACGATATGTATTTTTTATTAATATGATAATGTTTCTGACTACGAGGCTTTGCTAGTTACAGCACGCTCCAAGATACGACGTGACACATCTAAGTCGTTTTTGCCATGTTCACCAAGCTTAACCATGTTATGGGCTTCGAGCTGGTTGATGATTGGGTCAATTGCTGACTCAGTCAAATCAACGTCTTCTAAGCTAACTGGCAAGCCAAGCTCGCGGAAGAAGTTTTCAGTGTAGACAATAGCGGTCTCGATGATAGTATCATCATCCTGATCGGTATCAGTGATGTTCCATACATTGCGTGCATACTGAAGCAGTTTTTCTTTTTTGCTTTCTTTTAGCTCACGCATTACTGATGGCAAGACGATGGTTAGCGTACGTGCATGATCGATAGCGTGCAATGACGTCAGTTCATGACCAACCATATGCGTTGTCCAGTCTTGAGGTACGCCTGTACCGATTAGACCGTTCAGTGCCATAGTCGCTGTCCACATAATGTTTTTACGTGTTTCTAAGTTGTCTGAATCTTGCTTAACCACTAGACCTTCATCGATAAGGATCTTTAGTAAGCTTTCAGCAAAGGCATCTTGAACTTTTGCATTTACTGGATAGGTCAAATACTGTTCCATCACATGGACAAATGCATCAGCAACACCGTTCATAACCTGACGCTCAGGTAGGGTAAGTGTTTTGATTGGATCTAAGATTGAGAATTTGGGAAAGGCAAGTGGGTTACCAAATGGTAGTTTTGCTTGACGCTCGCTATAGTTGATCACGCCGCCCGAGTTCATCTCAGAGCCCGTTGCTGGGATCGTCAATACTGCGCCTAAGTCCACAGCTGAGTCGATGTTTTTGCAATACCCAGTCAGCGCATCCCAAGCTTGGTCGCGTGAGACAGTACCGTCTTCCTCAGTGAGTGAGGAGACGAGTGCAACGAATTTGCTACCATCGATGACTGAACCACCGCCAACTGCTAATAGGAAGTCAATGTTGTGTTCATTGACCATATCAGCAGCTTTCAAGAGCGTTGTGAACTCTGGGTTAGCTTCGATACCACCGAATTCAAAAACAGTGCGGTTACCACTTAATGCCAAGGCGTCTTTTACTTCATCTAATGTACCAGTACGCTGCGCTGAACCGCCACCGTAAGTAATCAGAACGCGGGCATCAGTAGGTACTAGGTCTGATAACTGTTCGATTTGACCTTCGCCAAAGACGATACGTACTGGATTGTAATATTGAAAGTTGTTCATAAAATTCCTAATGTTAATAAAATGGTTCTATTAAATGTTTGATATCAAACAATGAGTGGCGAGCAATGCTTATACGCATATACTCTGAATATTTATGCGCATTGTACACCAATTAGACCAGTCGTCTAGGAATGTTTACAAAACTGTCGTATAAAATATTTTGGTCTGAGACAGTAAGAGGGACAAAAGCGCTAGGGATAAATGGTTATATATAAGAGGGTAGGTAGCGGCGTATGGACAGTATTAAGGTTAAACGCTTATCCGGCATGCTGTTTATATTAAATACAAATTAATTAAAGACGACTTATCTGAAAACTTACAACAAGTAAAAGCTATCCGAAGATAGCTTATTGTAAGAGTGTATGAAAAATATATTAGCTTAAGAACCTATTGGCCTAAGTATCTATCGACCCATCTGAGTCGTCGTCATTTGCCAGATTTCAGCCAAAGGCGTATTCGTTTGGCTGATTTTGGCCATCAAGCTTGCTCCAAGCCAGGCAAAATACCAGCGCTTGGCCATACTCTCAGCTGAGATATTATCTAGACGAGGCACTGAGCCATCTATCCATCCAGCCTTGATCTGCTCGGTAAGCCAAAGGGTAGTTTGCTGATAGCCCGTGTCGAGTGCTTTGCGCATCGTCTCTGACATATCAGCGACTTCTGCACTTAGCTTGACCACCAAGCATCTCTCGTGGTCGCAGCCATTCTGCTGTGTGTCGTACCAATTTTGAAAGTAGTCATACAGTTTTTGCTGAGCGGTAACGTTCTGAGCATCGATAATATCTAAGCGCGCTTTGTATAGGCTAAAATAGTGACCGATAATAGCTTCACCGAACGCTTCTTTAGAAGCGAAATAATGATAGAAAGATCCTTTAGGCACACCTGCTGTGTCCAAAATTTGCTTTAAGCCAACAGCTGTAAAGCCTTTCTTAGCTATCAATTGGTAGCCAGTAGTCAGTAAGTGCGCCTTGGTATCTGGTGTTGTAGTCGTGTCTATAACAGTAGACATAGATAGGATAGTCTCCCTTGATAGTAGTACAAATAGAGTAGTCAGGCTTCATTGAGCGTCATATTGTCGGCATATTCTAATAATATTTAGCTGTAGTGGTTACGTTTCATCAACAATATTTACTGACAAAGTTGTCTTGTTTTATTAAGAGCTATGGTAGCATTAGACCAGTCGTCTAGCAAGGTGGCTTTTATTCTTACCAGTCACCAAACAGATAGCCCATTGCTAATACACTATTTTAGATATTGAAGATAAATGTGTCACATAACAAAGTAAAATAAGGATTATTATGTCAACGAACGATACCAGTGCCTACAATGACTTTCATTTGCAATTCATCGCAGGTGAATGGCAAAAAGGTAAAGATGATAGCATTAATACCAATACAAATCCCTATAACGGCGATACGCTCGTAGAGATTCAGCAAGCGACCAAAGATCAGCTGAACGAAGCGTATGATGCTGCAACCCAAGCTCAAGAAGCGTGGGCTGCGCAGATGCCAGCAGAGCGTTCTGCTGTACTGTATAAAGTGGTCAACATATTAGATCAACGCCAAGAAGAAATCGTCGATTGGTTGATCAAAGAGTCAGGTAGTACTCGTATCAAAGCGATGGTTGAGTTCGGTGCTACACGTGCAATTACGCTTGAGGCCGCGACTTTCCCTAATCGTGTCCATGGCGAGATTCGTCCATCGAACACGCCTGGTAAAGAAAACTTCATTTACCGTGAGCCTATCGGTATCGTTGCGGTTATTAGCCCATGGAATTTCCCACTACATTTGACCCAGCGTTCGATTGCACCAGCCTTGGCATTGGGTAACGCTGTCGTATTAAAGCCTGCTAGTGACACGCCAGTGACAGGTGGTCTATTACTTGCAAAAGTGTTTGAAGAAGCAGGTCTGCCAAAAGGCTTATTAAACGTTGTCGTTGGTTCAGGTAGCGAGATAGGGGATGCCATCGTTGAGCACAAAGCGCCAAGCCTAGTGTCATTCACAGGGTCGACATCAGTAGGTAAACATATCGGTGAGCTGGCCAATGGCGGTGAGTACATCAAGCAAGTCGCGCTTGAACTGGGTGGTAACAGCCCGTTTGTTGTATTAAAAGATGCGGATATAGAGCAAGCTGTTAAAGCGGCTGCCTTTGGTAAATTCTTGCACCAAGGTCAAATCTGTATTGCGATTAATAGAGTGATTGTAGAAGACGAAATATATGATGACTTTGTAGAGCGGTTCTTGGCTCATGTTAAAACATTAAATGTAGGCGATCCAAACAAGCCAGACACTGCTGTCGGTCCAATCATCAATGAGAAACAACTCAAATCACTTAAGGATAAAATCGATCAAGCACAAGAAGAAGGCGCTAAAATGGCATTGAGTGGTGAGATTAAAGGTCAAGTCGTACCGCCGCATGTCTTTACCGAAGTCACGCGAGAGATGGACTTGTCATGTAATGAAGTGTTTGGTCCATTAGTAGGTATCATCCGTGCCAAGGATGAAGAAGATGCGTTGTCGATCGCCAATGATTCTATGTATGGATTGTCTAGTGCGGTATTCACAGCCGATATGCAAAAGGGTCTGCGCTTCGCTCGCGGTATTCGAGCGGGTATGACTCATATCAACGATATCTCAGTCAATGATGAAAGCAATACACCATTCGGGGGTGAGAAAAACTCAGGTATCGGTCGCTTTAACGGCGAGTGGGTGCTTGAAGAGTTCACTAGAACGCATTGGATCTCAATGCAAAATGAACCACGTCAGTATCCATTCTAGTAGCCTTATACTAAAATGACTGGTAACAAAAAAGACCGCTTTGATAGCGGTCTTTTTTTATGGCTTTCAGCAATCAACTGAGAACAATACATGTGAGAGCCAGCTCGGGCGTACCACGATTTTTAAAATGAGGATATGCCTTAGTCATTTATCTAGCATGAAAGCCTAATAATCCCTCAATCTCTTCGATAGTCATACGTCTCACCAGTGCTTGCTCTTCTACTGACAAACGATTGGTATGCTCCTTTATCATGGTATGAATACTCCGTGATATCTCAGAGGTTGTAGCGTAATACATTTGAGGCTGATCTTTCGTCAGTTTCATCAAAAACCGATTGATAAGTTTGCGTTTTTCGTCTGATTTATTCTCTTCAGCTGTATTTTCTTTAGTCATTGTATTCTCCTAGAGGTAAGTTATTTAAGCAGCCAAGCTCTTGAGAGTCAATGGTTATAGTGATATTTAGGGTATGACATCTTGTCTAATCAACATCTGATATATGCTAAGTAGAATCACTATATTGTCTCACTGTTTGATGCTAACAAAAGATAGTGGATTTATATCATTACTTCAAAAAATATGTCGCCTATTTGTTTCTATGTTTGCTTGCTTCATATCTACTTGCTTCTCTGATTTGACCATGTCTATAGCGTGCTCACTTGCCTTTTTTATACTTAAGTTACATTGAACTGTCTATGCAAGCTACTCTAAAATCTTAAACATCATAATTAAAATATATAGCACGAGGTTTAGGTATGTCACATCAGCCATCTGATAAAAATGTCACATTGGTCTTATTTCATAATGATTTGCGAGTAGCGGACAATGCGACATTGTCGACAGCAGCTAACCTATCTAGCAATGGAAAATTACTGCTTGTCTATGCATCATCATTGGCTGAGGGGTTGAATGATATCAACAGTGACCCCGCTTATCATTATGACACTATGGGTAGTGCTCGCGAGCAGTTTTTGCAAGAAAGCTTGGCTGATTTGAATGCCTCACTGACGCAGCTTGGTAATAGACTGCTGTATCTAAAAAAAGACGCTACAGTGCCAGACACGCTTACTCAGTTGCATGAACTGATTGAAGTGCAACAAGTAACGGATATCTGTGTCAGTAAAACCTCTGATTATTATCAGAACCAAGTATATGCTTTACTACAGGATAAACACCCGCAAATACGCTGGCATGTCCAGACAACGGCCATGTTATTTGATGAGTTACCGCTAGAGCAGTTACCCAAGAGCTTTACCCAATTTCGTAAGAAAATTGAAAATGATCATGATTTATTGCATACCGAAGAAGATGCGATCATTTGTCCAACGCCAGAGTCACTGGCGCCAATGCCTGAGAGTATGGCTGACAAGAGTGAGTGTTTTTGTGACGCGCATCAATGCGACTTGCAAGAGGTCGATAGTTTTAGAGGCGGGGAGTCAAACGGTCTCAAACATTTGGAGCGTTATTTTGATTCTGAGGCACCAAGTACGTATAAGACCACGCGAAATGCGCTTGATAACTGGACACAGTCTACCAAACTCTCTGCGTGGCTTGCCAATGGTTCACTGTCTGTAAATACGGTATTAAATCGTCTGCGCCGTTATGAGCGTGACATTATTGCTAATGGCTCTACCTATTGGATATGGTTTGAGCTGCTGTGGCGCGAGTATTTCTATTGGTACGCGATAACGCTTAAGCAAAAGCTATTTTGGTTCACAGGTATCGGTCAGCACATGCCAGCAACTCAGCTAGATGAAGAACGTCTATTACAATGGACGCGGGGTCAAACGCCATATCCGATCGTTAATGCGTGCATGAATCAGTTGAACACCACTGGATATATGTCAAACCGCGGACGGCAACTGGTCGCAAGCTGTTTTATCCATGAGCTGGGGCTTGACTGGCGTTACGGGGCAGCTTACTTTGAGCAACACCTCATTGATTATGATGTTGGCAGCAATTGGGGCAACTGGCAGTATTTGGCAGGTGTGGGTGCTGATCCAAGAGGATCTCGACAGTTCAACCTTAAAAAGCAAACCCAGCAATACGATCCAGAGGGTGCGTTTATTCGCCAATGGCAAGGCAATATTAAAAAGAGCGATGAATAATTGCTAAACATTGCGGATGTGCAGGCTACAGCTTTGAATAGACTAACCATACCATCAAAATAGGTTTAGACCATGAAAAAACCAAGTCCTTATCTCACTTTTGCAGGTGCTATACCCTTTATCGCCTGCGCGCTTTTACTGGCTATAGATAGTGATACGATACTGGTATTGGGCAAGACGACTGAGGTGCTGAGTATATATGGCTTGGTGATTGCCTCGTTTATGGCAGGCGCGCATTGGGGTAATCATCTGAGTTTAGCTGATAATGATAGATGGGCTGTTAAATTGCCCTTTTTAAGCAATATGATAGCGCTTGTCTTATGGTTCGGGTTTTTAATACTATCTACGGTCAGTTTTATTTGGTTACTAGCAGCTAGTTTTGCCAGTATGTGGCTGATTGATTATGGTCTCAATCAAGCGCGTATCATTACTCAGAATTATTTTAAAGTGAGAACCTATGTCACAGGAATAGTAATAGTGTCTCTAATCGTAGCCGCTCTGCAGCTATAAGTTATGCAATATAGTACTAAAATATTCACTCTACGATTAAGTATATGGTTGTTCTAGCTTATGGTTGATTTAGCATATAGTTGTTCTAACATATGACTATCACTAGATATAATGGTTAGGTGCAACCAGTATTATTGAGCAAGATATTCAAAGGAGGCTACCAATATGGTAGCCTCCTTTGTATTGATAAAATCTATGTACACAGACTACGTTCGTCGATACACAAGTCTAGGCTGTTTCTAACTTGGGTCGAGCCTTTTTGATGGCTTTGACCAATGCTTTTTCAAATCCACCTTCTTTAAATTGTACAAGGTAGGAATGTGCCGCACAGAAATTACGAACGTCGCGCCATTCATGTGCCAGCGCTTCTGCCCAGTCACAATAATGCTTGCCAGCATTTGGCTCATTTTTCAGAGCTTTTTTGGTGGTGGGGTGCAGTATAAGCTCAGGTAAGACAGCCTCTAGTAGCTTCATTGGTGGACTCATAAATGTATCGTCAACATGCAAGCTTTGGCTGGCAGGATGATAGGCCAGTAGCGATCCTGCGTGAATCATCTCGTTTGACGATATATAAGCGATACCTTCTGACATTGAAAACTTGAGCTCTGGATAGCGTTCGGCGACCGCGTCACTTTCTACCAGATCATCTGCCCAACTCACTTCTGGCACTTTTTTGCGGTGACGGCTACTGCCATAAAATATTGCTTGCGGAAAGTCTTTTGCCATTTGGGCGCAATGCACCGTATGGAACGGGTGGACATTGAGGACGGCTTCGACATCTTGTCCATTGTTGGTCAGCGCCATGACTTCGTCTCGAACATCACCTGTTAAGGCGTAGCTGTCTAAAAATATAAAGCGTCCTGAAGACAGTTTGACAAGTGAGCAATGGGTACCAATGTTCACCACACCGCCAATACGGAATGACCCGCGTATGTTCCAAAATCCTGCCCCTAAATCATGAATTTGTTCTGACATTTATAATTCTCCTTATTCAATATGTTGACTCAAAAAATCACAATGATTTTCAATTTTTGTTCTTTAGATTTTACCGTAATCGTTTATAGACATAGCAGATTATAAAAATTCTAACTTCTAAAAATTATGCTTTTAGATATTGTACCTTTCAAACATAGACGTCTTTAGCATCATTGATTCTCAAGCTCATGGCGAGTGTTATCAATGACTGACAAGAGCGCTGCTTCAAATTGACCTTCCTCAAATACCATCAGTCCTGAGTGTGCGCCGCAAAAATGACGAACATTACGCCACTCGTGTGCCAGATCTACTGCCCAATCGCAATAGTGCTTGCCCGCGTTTGGTTCTTCTTTGAGTGCTTTTTTGGTAGTGGGATGCAAGCCAAGATTGGGCTGTACTGTATTGAATAGCTTTGACGGTGGGATTTCAAAAGTATCGTCGACATAGATGCTCTGGCTAGCAGGATGATATACCAGCAATGAGCTTGCATGAACGTTTTCATTAGGCGCAATATAATGAATACCTTTAGGTATGGAAAATTGAAGCTCAGGATAACGCTCAGCGACTGCGTCGCTTTCTACCAAATCATCTGCCCAGCTAACCTCAGGGACTTGTTGCGGATGTCTGTTACTCCCATAAAATGTCGCTTGCGGGAAATCTTGTGCCATTTGGGCACAGTGTACCGTATGAAATGGATGGACGTTGAGGACGGCTTCGACATCTCTACCTTCATTGGTCAGTGCCATGACTTGTTGACGTACATCGCCCGTTAACGTGTAACTATCCAGAAAAATAAATCGTCCTGATGGTCGCTTTATTAGAGCACATTGGACACCAATATCGATAATGCCATTTTTTATAAATGATCCTCGAATACTCCAAAACCCTGCACCTAAATCATAAATTTCATCATTCATCGTTGTGCTCCTTTACTGTTCATTTGTTCAATCATTTTACTTATTTATATATAACACTATGCGATTATTGATGGTTTGGTAAATAATGTCTGTACGAGAAAAGATATAAGCAATGTAGATGTGTAAAAATAAAACAGAGTTGTTATCCAAATGTCATCTCAGCAAACGAAAACTGCCCATCAGTCTACAATCAGCGATTGTAGCTGTTGTCTGATAGCTAAAAGTTACTGTTGTAGTTATTGAGCTTGTTGCAAAAACCATCTCTCACTTTCAATCAGTAAATAGAGTTTTATCTAATAAGGGCAAGCGTCTCCATAACGATCTAAACCTAACTTTTTAATCTAAGTCAAGAGCACTATCAATTGCCAATAACACATTTAAACCTGAGTATATTAATTGATGTGCTAACATGCCTCTCTTATCACTATGATAGCTATTTATCCTCTACGGCTTCATGTCTATGCTATAGCTATAAAAAGTCGATGTCATAAATTCGCGTTATATTTTCCTACCATTTAAGCTAATGACACGCTCGATCTACTGTCATAGCATAACCAATATAGTCAGCTCTCTTGTGAATAATCCTACAGATAAACCCCAAAGCATTGCCACAAAACCATCGCCTTCATCCAGTCATTCAGTGTCGTGGGTTTTGAAGCTTACGATTGGTTTGATAGGTATGTTCGCTTTTTTACAGATATATTCTATCCAAGCGGTACTCCCCGTCATGATGGTGGATTTTGCTGCGACTGAAGTACAAGCTGGCATGATCGTTGGTGCTACGGTCATGGCAATTGCTATCATGTCACCGTTTTTGGGTATGCTCTCAGATGCCGTCGGCCGCAAATCATTTGTGGTTGGTGCGTTGCTATTCTTAGCCATACCGACATTCTTGATCGCCCAAAGCTCCAGCATCGGCTGGGTAGGTTTATGGCGTTTTATGCAGGGGCTGTCCGTACCAGGTATTACAGTGGTGACGATTGCCTATATTGGTGAGGAGTTCGAGGGACGCGCAGTAACCGAGCTGATGTCGTTTTATGTCTCAGGGTCAGTGTTCGGCGGTTTTATGGGCCGGTTTTTGCTAGGGCATTTGCATGAGTTGATCGGCTGGCGTCATGGTTACTATGTCATGACAGCGATAACGCTACTGGGTGCGGTATGGGTCGGTAAGATGCTGCCATCGTCTCGTCATTTTGTACCCAATCCCAACTTTCGCTCAGCGATACAAACACTAGGGGAGCACGTCACCAATCGCTACGTGGTCACCTCTTGTTTACTGGGTGCTTGCGTTTTATTTTCACTGGTCGGTTGTTTTACTTTTATTAATTTACATCTGACAGATGAGCCATATCAGCTGACGACTGGTGCACTTGCGAATATTTTTGCGGTGTACTTACTTGGGGTCATTATTACACCGTTGTCTACGTCACTATTACGTCGATTCGGTTCAGCGCGTACCGTACGAGTGGCGATTGTTATCTCGATGGTCGGGGTGTTGTTAACGTTGGTGACACCATTGTGGGGCGTAGTTATAGGACTTGCCATTATGTCATCTGGCGTGTTTATTACCCAGTCAGCGACCATCAGCTATATCGCTGTCAATGTTAAAAAAGGACGGTCACTGGCATCGGGTTTATATTATCTGGGTTACTACTCAGGCGGCACGCTCGGCGCGTGGTTGTGCGGTATGGCTTATGCACGCGGGCAGTGGTCTATGACCGTAGGGTTATTAGTCATCGTACAAATATTGGCATTGATAATAGCCAGCGTTGGGATGGTCAAAACCACGGTGCAGTCAAAGTAGCTGACTGATCTCTACATTATGTATTTGCCCATTATGCTACTTAATGTAAGCCCGCTTTACATGGCGCTGCTTTTTTTTTACTATCTATAACGATGCTATTAACCTAATAAGGTTGTCGTTCATTATAAAAACTCATTAAGAAATGAGAATGGTTGGGCAAAACATTCCACATGAGTATTTCTACTGCTTATCATTACTGTGTATAGTCAAAGGAATCTAAAATAGGTACAAGGCAGCCGACTGCAGATTGTACAAATAGTACGTCTAGGGAGGATAACGTCGTAGCTGTTTAGCAGTTCTCTGACTATATAACCTATAAATACAACAAACAAGGAAGTCAGATCTATGTCAAATATTTATCACAGCGCGCCATCTGCCTATGATTATCCATTACTGGTCAAGCAGCTACTGAACCGTGCAAAAACAGTATCGCAAGACCAAGAAATTATTTACGCGGACAAAAAGCGCCTCACATATAAAGATCTGTTTGAACGTATCAATCGATTGGCTAATGTATTGGCAAACCTAAATCTCGATGCAGGTGACGTGGTTGCTGTTATGGACTGGGACAGTCATCGCTATCTTGAGTCTTATTTTGCGGTACCGATGTCAGAGTACATCCTACAAACGGTCAATATCCGTCTCTCTCCAGAAAAAGTTCTGTACACAATCAACCATGCCAAGCCCAAAGTACTAATGCTCAACTCTGAGTTTGCGCCACTGGTCAAAGACTATCAGTTTGAAAACTCTAGTATCGAGCACATCATTTGGCTTGATGATAATGGAGTAACGGCTGAAGGTGTCTTTGGTGACAACCAAAGCCGTGTCACAGGCGAGTATGAAGCCCTACTAGACGCTGCTAACAGGGAGTTTAATTTCCCAGATTTTGATGAAAATACTATCGCGACGACTTTTTATACCTCTGGTACGACAGGGGACCCAAAAGGGGTTTTCTTTAGTCATCGCCAATTGGTATTACATAGCCTAGCAGAGGCCGCCACTCTAGGTATGCTACCCAACAAACAAGGTGTCAGCTACGGTGACGTCTATATGCCGATGACACCGATGTTCCACGTCCATGCATGGGGTTTCCCATTTACAGCGACGATGGTCGGTCTAAAGCAAGTCTATCCAGGGCGTTATGCGCCTGATACATTGATGGACTTAATCATCAACGAAAAAGTCAGCATCACTCACTGCGTCCCTACCATCCTGCAAATGGTACTTAAAGAAGCCCAAGATCGTGATGTTAGCTTCAATGGTCTAAAAATGATCATTGGTGGTTCAAGGTTGACTGAAGGGTTGGCAAAAACAGCAATGTCTCAGGGTATCGAAGTCTATACAGGCTACGGCATGTCAGAAACCGCGCCACTTATCAGTTTGACTGAGTTTAGTCTTGATGAGCCTGAAATGAGCGAAGAAGAAGACATTGCTCGTCGCTGTATGACAGGTAAGCCTGTGCTTATGGTAGATGCTCAGGTCTGGGGTGAAGGCAATAAATCAGTTGGCAAAGGACAAGACAACACAGGTGAGCTGGTACTACGAGCGCCTTGGTTGACTCAAAGCTATCTCAAAAACGACGATGCTGGTAAAGAGTTGTGGGAAAGCGGCTATATGCACACTCAAGACATTGCCTACATACGTCCTGATGGTTATATTAAAATTACAGATCGCCTAAAAGATGTGATCAAGTCTGGTGGTGAGTGGATATCATCGCTTGAGATTGAGACGATTCTATCACTGCACCCTTCAGTAGCTGACGTGTCGGTGATAGGGGTGCGTGACGAGCAGTGGGGCGAACGTCCACTCGCATTGGTTGTCCTAAAGCCTACTGCCCAAGATACGAGCGCTGATGATATCAAAGCCATCGCAGAGAAAGCAGTAGAGCGCGGTATCATTCCTAAATATGGTGTACCAAGTCAGTTTAAGTTTGTAGATGAGCTGCCAAAAACATCAGTAGGTAAACATGACAAAAAGGTCATGCGTGAGATATATGCCAACCAGACACAGGTATAATCATATCTATCAGTTGAACATTCAACATTTGTATTTGTCAAAATGTAGTGCATGTCACATGCTTAATAGTTGACCTTTGCAATAGGCTCTGCTACATTTTAAACCGATACGTAATGTATCGGTTTTTTAATTCTGGCAAGGATGACCAGTACTTATTCAGACATTGTCTACTATAATCGTAACCGTGTAAGCCTCGTAGAGTCGGACGTGCAGATAGCGCTTCCAATGCGATGACGACTTGCTAGGGTTTCGATGATAAAATAACATTGCCTCATTTCTCGTTTATGCTAAGGACAGCTATTATGAGTGACCACGCCCAACACCCAGTCTCTACTCACACAGCAGACATGCCTACATTTGCTGATATCTATCACGACTCTATTATCGAACGAGAGGATTTCTGGGCGCAGCAAGCAAAGCGCATCTACTGGCACAAAGAGCCTGAGCAAATTCTCGATGACAGTAATCTACCGTTTGCAAAATGGTTTGTCGGCGGTGAGACCAATCTTTGTTATAACTGCGTAGATCGTCATCTGGCGGATCGTGCCGAGCAAGACGCGTTTGTCTGGGTATCATCAGAAATCAATCAAGAGTTGATAGAAACCTTTCCAGCAGTCGTTGATTCGTTTAAAGATCTGGGCAACAACGTCGAGTTTTATACAGACTATACCAAGCGTCGTCTGACGTATAATGACCTATATAAAGAAGTTAATTATTTTGCCGATGTGCTACAGCGCCATGGTATTGGTAAGGGTGATCGCGTCATCATCTATATGCCGATGATTCTAGAAGCGGCATATGCCATGCTGGCTTGTGCTCGTATTGGCGCAATACATTCAGTCGTTTTCGGTGGGTTTGCAGCCCATAACTTGGCTATCCGCATGGATGATGCTGAAGCAAAAATGGTCATTACGGTAGATGCAGGTCTGCGTGATGGCAAGGTTATTAATTATAAGAACCTTGTCAATCAGGGCGTCGAGCAAGCAACAACCAAGCCTGAGCATGTATTGGTGGTCAACCGCGGTATTTTACCGTTTGAGCCGAGAAATGTTGACGTCGATTATGCGACCGAACGACGTCACAGCTGCGAGGCGCATGCAGTTGTGGAGCCCGTCTGGCTTGAGTCAAACACACCGTCTTATCTGCTTTATACCTCTGGTACGACAGGTACTCCCAAAGGCGTACAGCGTGATACGGGCGGTCATGCGGTCGCACTGACTACTTCGATGGATTATGTCTATGATGGTAAGGCAGGTGAGACGTTTTGGGCAATATCGGATATTGGCTGGGCAGTTGGGCACTCTTATACAATTTATGCGCCACTGCTAGCAGGCATGACGAGTGTCATGTACGAGGGCCTACCACACTCACCGAATCCTGGTATTTGGTGGCGTATCGTTGAGGCCAACAAGGTCAATATTTTGTTTACAGCGCCCACGGGCGTGCGTATGCTCAAAAAACAAGACGAGAGCTGGATGACCCGCTATGATGTCTCTAGTGTCAAATCGTTCTTTTTAGCAGGTGAACCACTTGATGAGTCAACGGCCGGCTGGCTGACCCAGCATTTAGGCGTGCCAATCTTAGATCACTATTGGCAGACAGAGTCTGGTTGGCCCATCTTGAGTCACACACCAAAATTTGATCATAAACCGCATAAGCAAGGATCACCTGGCTATCCTATGTATGGTTACGAAGCGCAGGTGATCAATGAAGAGACTGGTGACCCCTGCAAAGCGGGAGAAAAAGGCTTGCTTGCAATCAAAGCGCCATTGCCGCCTGGTTGTCTGACTACGGTGTGGCGCAACGACGATCGTTTTATCAGTAGCTACTTTGGTTTGTTTGATGGGCAGCAGTATTCTACGTCAGACTATGCCGTGACAGATGAAGACGGTTACTTTTACATATTGGGTCGTACTGATGATGTGATCAACGTCGCAGGTCATCGGATAGGGACGCAAGAAATTGAAGAAGCCATCAGTATGCATCCAGATATGGCAGAGTGTGCAGTGGTTGGTATTCAGGATGAGTTAAAAGGAGAGCTACCCATTGCATTCTGTGTGCTAAAAGATCAGTCGCAAGTCGAAACGACCGAAAACCGCTTCCGTGTCGAGCAGCAAGTCATCGGTGCGGTGGTCAAATCTTTGGGCGGTATCGCAAGGCCAGCGGCTATTTATTTCCCGCAAGCACTGCCAAAGACGCGCTCTGGCAAAATCCTACGCCGATCTATTCGTGCATTGGCTGAAGACAAGCCTACAGGAGATATGTCGACCCTCGATAACCCAGCCGCTATCGATGCGATTAAGCAATCAATGAAAGACTATTAATCATAAACGATTAATAAGTTGCCTACTGCCTATCAAAATTAGACTAGGGCGTGTCCCTATTTTAGAAATGGTGATAAAAATGAGATAAATCGAAGGCAAACAAGGAAAATAGTGCATACAATATCGAGATATTGACCAGCTATTTGACGCCGTTTGTCAAAGGTTTAGCCATTTTTGGCACATTTAGTAATAAACGTTTGAATTAGGGGCACGCCTCAACCATTCAAAAGCTCATGAATCCTCATGGGCTTTTTTGTTTCTGCTGTTTTCTTATAGCAATCTGTTTACTTGTCGCATTTTGACAAAACAAACTTAATGAAAATGTTGATAAAGCGCTTGACCCTAAAATTGATTTATTGCTATAGTAAATAACGATACAAAATAAATCATTTTAAAATTTAGAATTTTAATGTTGTTTTATATATAAACGCTTATGGCGTTTCATTCACTAATGAATACTTAGGTGCCGTCATACGGTAGTCTCGCAAAAAAGATAAGGATATCTTATGCACCACGTTCAACAGCTCATCAACGGTCAGTTCACACAGTCAAACACCGATGAATGGATTGATATTACCGATCCTGCGACCCAAGAAGTCATCGCAAAAGTTCCGCAAACCACCAATGATGAGATCAATCAAGCCGTTGCAGCCGCCCAAACCGCGTTTGAGACATGGCGCAAAACACCAATCACCACGCGTGCTCGTATTTTCTTGACCTATCAAGCACTCATTCGTGAGCATATGGATGAGCTAGCAGAAATATTGACCGCAGAGCAGGGCAAGACGATTGCTGATGCACGCGGCGATGTGTTCCGCGGCTTAGAAGTGGTCGAGCATGCCGCTGGTATTGCCAATTTGCAAATCGGCGACTTTGTAGAAAACGTCGCATCAGGTGTTGATACTTATAGCATTTGGCAGCCGCTTGGCGTTTGCGCTGGTATCACGCCATTTAACTTTCCCGCGATGATTCCGTTATGGATGTTCCCAATGGCGATTGCCACGGGCAATACGTTTATTCTCAAACCGTCTGAGCAAGACCCGATGGTCACCATGCGTTTGGTTGAGCTAGCGATTGAAGCAGGCGTACCAGAAGGTGTGCTGAACGTGGTACATGGCGGCAAAGCAACTGTCGACGCCATCTGTGACCACCCAGATATCAAAGCTGTCTCTTTTGTAGGGTCTACTAGCGTTGGTAAACACGTCTATGAGCGTGCCAGCCAATCAGGTAAGCGCGCTCAGTGTATGATGGGTGCAAAAAACCATGGCGTTATCTTGCCTGATGCCAATAAAGAGCAAACGCTCAATCAGCTAGCAGGCGCGGCGTTCGGTGCTGCTGGTCAACGCTGTATGGCACTCTCAGTTGTCGTGTTAGTAGGTGCTGCTGGAGAGTGGATCGATGATATCAAAGCCAAGGCAGAAAACTTAATCGTTTCAGCTGGCAAAAATGACAAAGACTTAGGACCACTGATTTCACCTGCTGCAAAAGCGCGCGTCGAGCATTTGATCGGTACTGGGGTAGAAGAGGGTGCAGACTTAATTCTGGATGGTCGCGGCATTAGCGTTGAAGGATTTGAGAACGGTAACTTTGTTGGGCCAACTATCTTTGACAATGTCACAAGTGATATGCAAATTTATCAACAAGAAATATTTGGACCCGTACTTTGCATCATGCGCGCTGACAGCTTAGATGAAGCGATTGCACTACTGAATGCCAATCCACATGGTAACGGCACGGCGATATTCACCCAGTCAGGCGCTGCTGCACACAAATTCCAGCAAGACATTCAAGTCGGTCAAATCGGTATCAACTTACCGATTCCTGTGCCACTACCAATGTTCTCCTTCTCAGGCTCGCGTGCCAGCAAGCTGGGTGGTTTAGGCCCTTATGGTAAGCAGGCAGTGCAGTTCTATACTCAGACCAAAACCGTCACTGCACGTTGGTTCGATGATGAAGCGAGCCGCGGTGTCAATACAACGATTTCAATATAATAATCAATTGACTATATTTGCGGTATAACCTTGATGCCACTTGCGATACTATTGGTCGCAGTTTTATTATCGTTATACCGCTATCGTGCGGCGCGCACACCTTATCAGATGTCTCACTCGCACTTTATCAAGGGGTGCATCAAACAGACTTTTTATTTGATCTATAAGAACAAGGATAACCCTATGGATTTTGCATTGACCGATGATCAGATTGCCTTTCGCCAAACGGCCCGTCAGTTTGCGCAAAAAGAGCTCAAGCCAAACGCTGCTGAATGGGATCGCAACTCGCATTTCCCCATAGATGTCATCAAAAAATCTGGTGAGCTTGGGTTTTTGGGGCTGTATACCAATCCAGAATACGACGGTTTGGGATTGCCAAGGCTCGACTCCGCAATGGTATTTGAAGAGCTATCGTGGGGTGATACCTCTGTGGCAGCCTACATGAGTATCCATAATATGGCAGCATGGATGATTGGCGAGTATGGCAGCGATTCGCTATGCAAAAAATATTTGCCCGATATGGTCAGTGGCGAGTGGCTCGGTAGTTACTGCTTAACAGAGCCAAATGCAGGATCTGACGCAGCCTCACTACGTACCAAGGCTGAGCAGCAAGGTGAGTATTATGTACTGAACGGCGAAAAAACCTTTATCTCTGGCGCAGGCTCAACGGATGTATTGGTAGTCATGGCGCGCACTGGTGCGGCAGGTCCAAAAGGCATCTCAGCGTTCGTTGTAGATGCCAACAGCGATGGTATCGAATATGGCAAAAACGAGCATAAAATGGGCTGGAAAGCACAGCCGACGCGGACGATTAGTTTTAAAGATGTCAAAGTCCCAGTAGAGAATCTGATAGGGGAAGAAGGTCAGGGTTTTCGTATTGCGATGAAGGGACTGGATGGTGGTCGTATCAATATCGGTATCTGCGCTGTGGGTACGGCGCAATCTGCATTAGAAACAGCAACCAGTTACGTACAGGAACGTAGCCAGTTTGGCAGTCCAATTGCAAGCTTACAGTCCGTACAGTTTAAGCTTGCCGACATGCTGACCCAGACTATCGCTGCGCGTCAAATGCTCTATCTAGCGGCTGATAAAGTCGATAGTAATGATGGGCAAGCTTCTACCTACTGTGCAATGGCGAAGCGCCTCTCTACGGATCTATGTTTTGATGTTGCCAACACCGCCCTTCAATTACATGGCGGTTATGGCTATCTAAATGAATATCCGCTTGAGCGTCACGTGCGAGATTTACGCGTGCATCAAATATTAGAAGGTACCAATGAAATCATGCGAGTGATTATTTCGCGTCAGGTTCTACAAGACGAGGCGCTAAGCCAACTGCGCTAATAGGCTGTTATGGTTATTATTGTGACGATATCATACTTTTTCGCTTGACTAAAACAAGGATGTTTTATGACAGATTATACCAATCTAAACCTATCAATTGACGGTCATACTGCCACATTGACATTGAACAACCCCCCTGCGCATACGTGGACGATGGACAGTCTGGGTGCGCTCAAACAACTCATCACCGATCTCAATGCCAATGACAATATCTACGCGTTAATCGTGCATGGTGATGGCGAGAAGTTTTTTTCAGCCGGCGCAGATCTCAATAACTTCTCAGACGGTGATAAAGGCCGTGCGATAAGTATGGCGATTGCGTTTGGTGAGGCGTTTGAAGCATTGTCTGCTTATCGCGGTGTCAGCATTGCAGTGATCAACGGCTATGCGATGGGCGGTGGGCTTGAATGTGCGCTCGCGTGCGACATTCGTATTGCAGAAGCGCATGCACAGATGGCACTACCGGAGACGGGCGTAGGTCTACTGCCATGTGCAGGCGGCACACAAAACCTACCTTGGCTCGTCGGAGAGGGTTGGGCAAAGCGCATGATATTGTGCGGCGAACGCGTTGATGCAGAGACGGCATTACGTATTGGCTTGGTTGAGGAGGTCACTGAAACAGGTGCAGGACTACTAGCCGCTCAAGACTTGGCCAAAAAAGCCGCAAAGCAATCGCCTGTTGCTGTCAGTTATTCTAAAGGACTTATTCAAGCAGCCAGAGATACCCCGCCTGCCCAAAACCTTATTCATGAGCGCGAAGCTTTTGTGAAGTTGTTTGACACGCTGGATCAGCGCGAAGGTGTACAAGCATTCTTAGAAAAACGCAAACCCAGTTGGCAAAATAAATAAGCATTGCTTAAAATGCTTGGGTCATAATGTTTATGACATTATTTAATTTTTTAACTTTGTAGGTCACTTTTATGACAGCAGCTACCGACGATACCCAAAAGCCTTCGAGCAATACCGAGCAAGAGGCCTCTGTATTATTCAATACTGAACCGACAGTTTGTGGTCACCTCATTGGAGTGATGACGCTCAATACACCCAAATCGCTCAATGCGCTCAGCGTTGATATGTGCCAGCTGCTATCAGAGCAGTTAGTGCAGTGGCAAGCTGATAACCAGATAGTCGCGCTGGTATTGAGAGGTGCAGGGGACAAGGCGTTTTGTGCCGGCGGTGATATTCGTAAGCTGTATGACAGTATGTCTACCGATGCGCCAGTGCCCAATCCTTATGCCACTGAGTTTTTCAGTCATGAGTATCGTCTCTATCGTCAAATGCACTTTTATTCAAAGCCGCTAATACTTTGGGGCGACGGCATTATTATGGGTGGCGGCATGGGATTAATGGCAGGTTGTAGTCATCGTGTGGTGACTGAGCGTACCCGTTTTGCTATGCCTGAAGTGACAATTGGGTTGTTTCCTGATGCCTCTGGTAGTTGGTTTTTGCAGCGTATGCCTGCCAAGACAGGTTTATTTTTAGGATTGACAGGCGCGATGTGCAATGGCAGTGATGCGCTATTAGCGAATCTAGCGGAGTATGCTGTTGCCAGTCATGACTATGACGCTATCATGCAGCGTCTAAAACGAAGTAATTGGCAAACATCAGACAGTACGAGCAATACGGACAAGTTCCATAATGACAGTGCTCATAGTATTGTTAGCCGTGCACTTGCAGCACTACCTGCAGCGGATCTACCCGATAGCAAGCTGGCGACGTACTGGCAGCCTATTCAGCAACTCATGAACAGCGGTGGCTTGGCTGATATCGACGCACTGCTACAAAGCGATGAAGCGCTCGTACAGTTGAGCAAAGATTTTGCAGAAGACAGCTGGACACAGCGAGCAGTTGCCACCTATCGTCATGGTTGCCCAGTGACAGCAGCATTGACTCATGCGCTATATCATAAAGTCGCCGATTTATCGATAGAGCAGGTTTTGTATCTAGAGACCAACGTCGCGGTACATTGTGCGGCTAATCCTGATTTTAAGGAAGGTGTGCGGGCATTACTGATTGACAAGGATAAGAATCCACAGTGGTCACGCTCACTAGCAGACTGTCTCAGTGTAGAAGGGCAGGCATATATCGATCAGCACTTCGATAACCCTTATCCTAAAGGTCAGCATCCTTTAGAAGGCTGGTTGGATGCCACTGCTTTAGCCAGTCAGCTTGTGCGATAAGCTCAAACGTAGCTAGAAGGGTCATAAGGTCTAGATTACTTACCAACAGGGAGCGCCACCGACTCTCAATAACTATGTTATTTCAAACAATCTATGTCAGTTAAGACAATAGGGCTCGCTGGTTCATAATATACAGTGAGTCGCAAATAGTAATCATAACAACCATTATTAACGCAATATAAGTAGGTAGCAATGCCTACGCAATCATCAAGGAGTGATGAGATGAGTACAAAGGATACAAGTACAATAGATAATGACACCTCTAAACCAAACGTTGCTTTTATAGGACTTGGTAATATGGGTGCTCCCATGGCAGAGAACTTACTAAAGGCAGGTTATACACTTTCTGTGTTTGATTTGTCTGATGCTGCTACCAAGCGTCTGCAGCAGGCAGGTGCTAGCGTCGCGCAAAGTCCTAAAGAGGCTGTGAGTAATGCTCAAGTTGTCATTAGTATGTTGCCTGCAGGGCAGCACGTGCATTCGGTGTACTTAGGCGACAACGGTTCCAGTGGTCTACTTGCAGAGCTGAATAAAGGTACGCTAGTGATTGATAGTAGTACGATAGCAGCTGCTGATGCCAGAACCGTGGCAGACGCTGCGAGTAAACTGGGTGTTGAGTTTTTGGATGCGCCCGTGTCTGGTGGGACGGGCGGCGCGATTGCTGGTAGCCTAACCTTTATTGTTGGCGGTAACGCCGAAGCATTCGCTCGTGCTGAACCAATACTTGCCGTTATGGGCAAAAACATCTTTCATGCGGGTACGCATGGCGCAGGACAAGTTGCGAAAATTTGTAATAATATGCTGCTAGGTATTTTGATGGCAGGGACAGCAGAGACTATTAACCTAGGAGTGAAGAATGGTCTAGACCCTAAAGTGTTGTCAGATATTATGCTACAGAGCTCAGGTCGTAACTGGACATTAGAGGTTTATAACCCGTATCCACAGGTCATGGAAAATGTCCCATCTAGTAATGGTTACCAAGGCGGATTTATGAGTAAGCTCATGCAAAAAGATTTGAATCTTGCCATGCAAACCGCTCAAGACACTCATGTAGACACGCCGATGGGTGCAAAAGCAACGGAGTTGTATGCATCACACACTCTAGAGAATGGCGACAAAGACTTTTCCAGTATTATGGGGCGTCATGATATCTCGCTGTTGTCTTAAAGACTGCTATAGGGACTATTAGTAATGTTGCTAATAGCGGTTGCTTATTAATAGGTGGTGCTTATCAATAGACACTTGTGATGTGCCAATAGATACTTGTTAGATATCAGATAAAACAGAAAAGCGCCGCGCTAGGGACTATAGCGTGG
Source organism: Psychrobacter sp. PP-21 (assembly GCF_033790785.1). Classification (NCBI taxonomy): domain Bacteria; kingdom Pseudomonadati; phylum Pseudomonadota; class Gammaproteobacteria; order Moraxellales; family Moraxellaceae; genus Psychrobacter; species Psychrobacter sp. PP-21. Next base: position 74,786 of record NZ_JAMYEB010000008.1, read on the forward strand.
CGCTTTTTGGTGCATGATAAGGGCGATATCAGCTCTGTAGGTCATACACGAGGGCTTGGATATCCTGCGCGGCTTGCTGTAGCCGAGGTACATAAATCAGTAATTCATCGAGGGACACGCGTATCGTCGGTGCATGCAGGTACAGTGAGGCCAGATAACGTGACTTCTTGTCTAATATAGGCACTGCTACTGCTACCATTTCAGAAATAAACTCCTCGTTATCGATACCGATGCCAGTATCAGCGATACGATCAAGCTCAGCGTTCAAGGCATCAATATCAGTAATGGTATTTTTGGTGAATTTATCTAGTGGTAATCCTTGTAGTATCTTCATACGGCTGGTAATAGATAATTGACTGAGGTATAGCTTACCTGTCGCTGTACACCACATAGGCGACTTGGCTCCTACAGGAAGGTATATCTGCAAGGGCAGGGTTGTTTGCGCGCGATTGGTATAGATCATGTCCATATGATATGGAACGCCAATACCACAAGTTTCTTTAATTTCGTCAACCAGTTTTTGCAAAATCATCTGGCGCTCATTGAAGAACAATCGCTGTTGCCAAAGCTCAACACTCAGATTGCGTACCCGCTTACCAGGGATAATCCCACCACCGATATCAACAGTCAAAAAACCGTCATCGACCAAGTTTTGAATCAGACGGTGTATGGTTGGTTTGGGGATATCCAGCTCTTGTGACAACTCGAGTGGAGACAGAGGCTTAGAAGCGTAAGAGACAGCTTCTATGATCTCTAGTACACGGGTAATTGACGATACTTTAGGCATATAAAAGGCTCAGTATTAATAAAAGATCAAAGTATAGAAGCGCACAACGCTTTCATAAGTAGAACAAAGGGTAATAAAAAAAGACGTCTGAGAACAAATTCCTTCTTACCTCTAATTTAGCACAATATAAAGCCTAGACAAGGTTTAGTGATACTAAATAATAGCATTCGTATCATTATTTCCTATATTTACAATTTATTTGTACAAGCAACATAAGATACGTCCAATCACAAGCTGCAACACTCTGTAGTAATAAGCTATATAACTGATATTGAGCTGCACATTATACTCAGTCATTATAGTGAAATATTTTGTAATACCTTTACATGAACATTAACCCCGCCGACACTCATGTCTACACTGTTTGGTTACTTTGAGAGCGTTGTGTAACAGGAATTCAAAGTTTTGCAGGTTGGTGTAGCAATTATTACAGTATCTATGCAATCTTTACATAACGGCAAATAAAAAGCGCATTCCAAGGGGTGACTTTTACGGCCAAAATTGTTTTAATCTCCTCAACAAAATGATGGTTTAAAAAAAGCATAACTATCGTTTTTTATGGGCGAGTTATTTCACACTTTAGGAGAATAATTATGAAACTGATTAAACTAACGGCAATCTCTGCTGCTGTTCTAGCATCAACTGCTGCATTAGCAGCTGATCCGGTTATCGTTGTTGATAACAACGATGCGGTAGTATACGAAGCTCAGCCAGTTGCTTATCAAGCAGCAGAGCCTTCTTATGCATATAATTCTGACGCTGGTATCGTACGCAACACTACTGGTGCTGTTGTTGGTACTACCAAAACTTTATTTAACACTGTTACAAACCCAGCTTCTGTAAGCGCTGAGGTTGGTTCTTTGGGTTATGGTGCTAACGTTGGCTTTAGCATTAACGAAAAAGTTGAATTACAAGCTGGTTGGGCTGGTGGCGATGTTGCTGACTTGTTCGGTGGTGATTTTGATGTAGAAGATATCGAATATGATGTTGATTCTGACTTCAGCAATCCATACCTAGGTGTTCAAGTACGTCCTATGGCGAACTGGTTCACTATGGGTGCTGGTGTTATCGTACCTGACAACGAAATCAACATTAACGCCAATTCTAAAGACGGTAACTATAGAATCAATGACGTAGATTATGATGCTGATGCAGTTGGTACTCTAAAAGGTAGTGTTAAACATCGTAACGAACTTGCTCCTTACCTAACCGTAGGCTTCCGTCCTAACATCACTAACAACTTCGGTGTATTTGGTGAACTAGGCGCTGCATATTTAGGTGATGTAAATTCTAAAGTAACTGCTAGTAATACTAATGCTATTGCTACTGAAGCTGCAGCTGCTGCCAATGCTGAGCTTCAGAACGAAGACTACTTAGAGTGGTTACCAATCGTTAAACTTGGTGCAACTTACCGTTTCTAATCCAATCGCAGCCTAGATGCTGTCGTGAGAAGAATCGAAGTACAAAAAAACGACCCTTTTTAGGGTCGTTTTTTTGTTTCGAATAGGGTGCCATATTCTCAAAAAACTATGACGGTTTGCTGAGATTTTAATATTGTAATCTGGTAAATAGAATGACTGATACGAGTCTCATTAGTAGAGGTATCTTCCCTCATGCCGTCAATTAAATCAGGTAAGAGCTCAGAACAATCCATCCCTAAACCTTGTGCTAATGTGTACTGGTGAACTTTTATAAAGCTTTCTTTTATTTGCCACAGTAACTTAGTAATAGGGTCACGTTTGTTTGTTGGTAATGTCTGTAAAACAGCAATCTCGTTATCGGAATAGAAACGTTGTGCGACGTGCCAAGCCACGTTATTGTGCTCTATGTCGATTCCAGCAGGACGATGGTGACTGATGACTAGAGCTATTTGACTCGGTGACGTCTTATTGCTATTGCTATGATTTTTATCATGGGCACCTGTATGGCTAAAACAGACGTAATATTTACTGTTTATAAGTCGATAAGGGAAGCTCGACTCGTCTAAAGTGTCTTCGATGTGTAGTTTCTTAAGTAGGTTTTGTAGAAGGTGCCTGACGCCTTGACGCTGCTGCTCACGCTGTCTACGAGCCATGCTGCGTTTCGATGTGGGCTTTTGTAGAGATACATAATACCATTTACAATCACCCAGATTAGTAAGGTCTGTACATAATGACCCAGATGATAATGACCGAACTGACGCGTACAGCGTGCTGTTTATATTCAGACAAGCTAATGACTCGCTCACCTTGGCAGTCACGCACCATATGTCATGACCGAGCTGAGTATATTGAATGTGAGTTATATTTGAGGCTGGTATTATCATAATTAATCGTTAAGGATTTCAGTCGAAATGTAAGGTTTTTCAGATATCAAATTACTTGACGCTAATTCAAGGTAGGCCGTTCTTTAAACAACTGTCGTGCCCATGAGTTGCAGGTACCCATAGCGCTTATAATAAAATATAAAAAAGCCCAGCAATAGTATATTACTGGGCTTTTTTAAGGATCTAATAGTTTAACTATTCTTAGTAAGACAGCTCAGCACGGCGATTTTGGGCATAGGCGTCTTCAGTATTGCCGGCAGCAGCAGGGCGTTCTTCACCATAGCTGATAACACGGATGTTGTTGGCAGTGACCCCTTGAGCAGCAAGATAGTTACGTGCTGCTTGTGCACGGCGCTCACCTAGGGCCATGTTGTATTCACGGCTACCGCGCTCATCGGTATGACCTGCGATCACAACACCAGCCGCTGGATTTGAGTTTAGTAGACTCACGTGCTGGTTAAGGACACTTGCTGCTTGTGCAGTGATTTCGCTACTATCAAAAGCGAAATAAACCACTGCTTGTAAGTTTTCTGCACCAGTAATCACGGCGTTTGAGTTATCAACAATAACGGCACCATTGTAGCCGACTTGACCACCTGGAATACCTAGCGGAGCTACCACAACTTCAGAGGTAGAGCGTTTGGTAGCACAACCTGTGGTTAGCGCCACAGCGCTTGATAACACAGCAAGAACAGCGATTTTAGAAAAACTGATTGACATGACGAGCTCCTGAAATTTTAATTGAATTTATTTTTTTAAACTGCTTACCATAAAGCTTGAGCAATCTCTCCTATCATATACTAATTGTTAATTTATGTAAGTATTTTTACTGTAAATAACCATAGATAGAATATATATCACCAACGATGCTTGCCCCAATTCTCTGGATTTGCCCAGTAGTCAGCATTGAGCCAGTTTGGTAGTTTTTTATAATCATATAAATTGAACTGCCAAAGTGTCGCTGACACTGTGGATGAGGTGATTGATTCAACTTGATTAGCACCCAAGGATGGCTCGCTTAAAATATCAAACGGTGTAAATCCATAAGGTTTTAGATCTATCGAGCTATCAAGAGCAACCAGTAGATGTGCTGCATATAGATCACGATAGCGCATGAGCGCAGGAATATATTGTTGTAATGTCTCATGGGACAGGGAAGGTAGCCAAAAACAGGCAAGCTCATACCGCTTAGGTAGATGCTGTTTGGTAAGTTCTGATAAAGTCGATATATGCCACGATTGGACTGGCACATTGCTGTTATCTGGTAAAGTCTTTAGCTGTGTTTGCAGCGCTGATAATTCTGTTTTGTCGTGTGCAACCCATAACAGCTCAGTGGTATCGTCAGTCTGATCCCCCGTCGTGTTTGCCTGCTCATCCATTGAGGTGTCACGTGAGCTACCAAGTGATGGCATAAGGGCATCGACATAGTCTCTAAGCAAAGGTAGAGTGATCTTTGAGGTTTTGGCAGTATGTGTTGTCATATCATGGGCCGTTTATTGAAGGTGGGTCATTGGTATGTTTATTAAATCATTTTAAGCGACATTATCCAATTGATAACTCGCGTCCATTTGTTTATTTGATTTTTAGATCAACGCTCGCTATGAATTATGCGAGTAAGCATAGCTGCACAGAAAAGGCGCGTATTATCTGTAAATGATAACTCAGTTATCTCAATGTCTACACTTGAAATTTAAGGGTTTAGGTCAATCTAGCTATCAGGCTAGTAAAAATAGTTAGGCTAGCGATAATAGGGTGACAGTCCCTTATTAATAAGCAATATCAAGCAATGAATTTATGCCATCAACTCAAGTATAAGCCTGATATAAACCAGATTGTTTATAAATAACAGTTTGCAAACGTCAGGCAGCTACAACAGTGTGAGCTTGAATGCGATACGTATTTTAAAAAAAGCAATAACAACAGTATTAATATCAACCATCTATATCATTAATAATAGGAAATCATATGTCCACTGCTGAAACTGATGCTCAAATTATCAATCCTGATATGCCTGATGTACCACCGCATGCGCCTAGCAAAATTAACTTAAAAGATTATCAGAAGCCAAGTTTCGATGTTGAGACGGTTCATCTAGACATTAAGCTATTTGAAGACCATGCACTAGTAAACAGTGCACTTGAAATGACGCGCCAGACCATAGGAGATCTTGTTTTATTTGGTGAGTCGTTAGAGCTATTAGCCCTTACTATGAATGGTAACGAGCTAACAACTGATCACTACAGCCAAGAAGACGGTAAGCTGATAATTCATGATGCTCCTGATCAGGTGACCTTAGATATTCAGGTGCGTATCTGCCCGCAGACCAATACCGCGCTAGAAGGTCTGTATATGGCGGGTAGCGGTGATGACACCATGTTCGTGACCCAATGCGAACCAGAAGGCTTTCGCAAGATTACTTTTTATCCTGATCGTCCTGACGTGCTGGCGATATTTACCACTCGATTGGAGGCAGATAAGCGCTATCCAACCCTATTGGCCAATGGCAACTTAGTTGAAGCAGGCGAGGTCACTGATGCGCCAGAGCGTCATTATGCAATCTGGCAGGATCCCACCAACAAGCCAAGTTACTTGTTTGCTTGTGTCATCGCTGATTTGGATGTACTGACAGATTCTTATACGACGAGTGAAGGTCGAGAAGTCTTACTAGAAGTGTATGCAAAATCTGCCGATATCGATAAATGTGATGTTGGTATGCAAGCGCTAAAAGACTCTATGAAGTGGGATGAGGTTAATTATGGGCGCGCCTATGATTTAGACCGTTATATGATCGTTGCCGTCAGTCAGTTCAATATGGGTGCAATGGAGAATAAAGGACTTAATATCTTTAACACGGCTTGTGTGTTATCTAGTCCTGAAACCACCACCGACGCACGCAGCTTTAGTGTGAAAGCTATCATCGCCCATGAGTATTTTCATAACTGGACAGGTAACCGAATCACTTGCCGTGACTGGTTTCAGTTGTGTTTAAAGGAAGGCTTTACGGTCTACCGTGATCAGTCATTTTCAGCGGATCAGCAGTCAAGTGCTGTGCAGCGTATCGATGATGTAGCCACACTGCGCGCACATCAATTTGCTGAGGATGCAGGCCCATTAGCCCATCCGGTACGCCCAGAGAGCTTCGTTGAGATCAATAATTTTTATACAACGACTGTCTACGAAAAAGGTGCTGAAATTGTACGTATGATTGCGAACACATTAGGACCAGACGATTTCCGCACAGGAACAGACGAGTATTTCCGCCGTTATGATGGGCAAGCCGTAACTGTTGAAGACTTTTTGTCCGCACTTAGCATTACTAATCAAAAAGTCGAAGACTTCATCGATTGGTACCGCCAACCTGGTACGCCAGTATTATCAGGTCATCAAACCTATGATAGTACCGCACAGACGCTGACCATCACTTTGAACCAGCAGACACGTCATGTTAGTGGCTTTGATGCGCCAAAACCACTGCCGATACCTGTAGCAACGGCACTGTTTGACAAAGAGTCTGGCAGTATTGTTGCTGAGCGTATGCTGCTGCTTGACCAAGCAACGCAAACCTTTGTGTTTGATAATATGACAAGCGAGCCAGTGGTTTCTTTGTTGCGTGATTTTAGCGCACCAGTACAGCTCAATTATGATTATCAAGATGAAGACTTAGCATTTTTGCTCAAGCATGAAACCAATGGGTTCAATCGCTGGCAAGTGACTCAGATGCTAGTCAATCGTATTTTGCTGCAAGGAAAAGGCGAAAAGAGTAGCCCTGATGTGTATCTAGAGGCATTGGAGCAGTCGTTTCCTGTCTTGGCAGCTGATGATGAAATGTTGGCGGCAAGGCTACTTGATATTCCCTCAGCACAGGAGCTGGCTTCTGCTATCTCTAAGGATTACAATCCAGCGTTAGTCAAAGAGCAGCGTGATGGACTATATCAACAAGTAGCAGACAGACTCAAAGACCAGTGGGCAGTCTTGTATAATAATCTGCCAATGCAGTCTTATGAAGACAGTGCTAAATCTCGTGGTATCCGAGCTTTGCGTAACGTTGTACTTGATATGGCACTGACTGCTAATGTTGACGGTTCAGCAGACTGGGCGCAGCAGCAGTATGATCATGCCAGCTGTATGACTGAGCGCTTTGGTGCACTCAAGGCAATGGTCAATCATCAATTGGCACATGCAGATCATTATCTCGCTGATTTCTACCAGCGTTTTCAAGAAAACGATCTGGTTGTCGACTTGTGGTTTAGCGTGCAAGCCGCCGCTGACAGTGTGACGCCTGACGTGGTCAAGTCGCTACTTACACATACAGATTTTGATTGGAATACACCTAACCGCGTTCGTTCAGTCATTAGTGCCTTTAGCTCGCAACCAACAGTACTATGGACGGCAGAAGGTCTAAAAATGTATACCGATGTTATCAAACAGTTAGATGACGCCAACCCTGTATTGGCATCGCGTTTGCTACAAGTACTAGCACGTTGGAATACATTGGCTGAGCCACATCGTCAAATGGCACATGAACAGCTACTAGATTTACAAAAGAATGTATCATCTAAGCATGTGACTGAGAGTCTAGACAGTGTACTGGGCGCGGCAGACGATTGATTGTGAACCGTAATGCAACGATACAGTCTCTGATATAAAAGCAAAGCCAATCCTGAAATGGGGTTGGCTTTGTTTGATTGAGAGCTATAGGGCATGTCCCTAATTAAAATGTTTATAACTAAATGGGCTAAAAATGGCTAAATCTTGCCACACGGCGTCAAATAGCTGGTCAATATCTCGATATTATCTGCGCTATTTTCCTTGTTTGTCTGCGATTTATCTCATTTTCATCACCATTTTTAAAATAGGAACACGCTCTAGTTATTTTTCATTGCTCATTAAGTGTTTTAGAGTTTCAAAATAGCATGTCATAAAGAAAGCCCGTTTGGCACTTGATCATTAGTGCCAAACGGGCTTTTTGTTTTACCAGATAGTTTTTGCTAGACAGTAGGTTATTTTTAAAACCGATTAGCGGTTTGGTAGGACGTCTTTTACCATATCATGTAGGCTACGCAACGCGGTAACCGTGCTGTCCCAATCTAGGCAACCATCAGTGATAGATTTGCCATACTCAAGTTGACTCAAGTCAGCAGTTAGCTTTTGATTGCCGCCTTTTAGATGGCTTTCGATCATCATACCGATGATTGACTTATTGCCGTTTTGAATCTGCTCAGCAACGTTGTTGATGACCATCGGCTGTAGGTACGGATCTTTACCTGAGTTGGCATGGCTCGAGTCAATCATGATCTTACTGTTGGTTTTGCCTTTGGCAAGCTCGTTTTCAACTTGAGCAACTGCAGTTTCATCATAGTTAGGCTTACCGTTACCACCGCGTAGTACCACATGTGCGTAAGGGTTACCTTTCGATTTGATGATAGAGACTTTGCCATCTGAAGACAGACCCAAGAAACTATGTCCTTCTTTAACGGCTTGCATCGCGTTGACAGCAACCGTCATGCCACCATCAGTACCATTTTTGAAGCCCACTGGACAAGATAGGCCCGAGCTCATCTCACGGTGTGTTTGGCTTTCGGTAGTACGAGCACCAATTGCTGACCAGCTGATCAAATCCTGCATGTACTGCGGGGTGTTTGGATCAAGTGCTTCCGTGGCACAAGGAAGACCTTTTTCATTCAGATCAAGCAGTAGCTTACGTGCGGTGCGCAATCCTTTTTCGATATCAAAGCTATCGTTCATATCAGGATCATTAATCATCCCTTTCCAGCCAACCGTGGTACGCGGTTTTTCAAAATAGACACGCATCACGACAAACACGCTGTCTTCGATCTCTTTTGCCAATACGGCCAAGCGATCAGCATATTCATGTGCCGCCTTGATATCATGGATAGAGCAAGGTCCAATGACCACAAACAATCGCTTGTCTTTGCCGTCCAAGATGTTTTGGATAGTGTTTCGACCGTTTAGGACGGTTTTATAGGCTTCATCTGATAGAGGTAGCTCAGTTTTTAGCTCAGCGGGCGTAATCAAAGGAATAAATTTTTCAATATTCACGTCGTCAATATCTGCATTATGGGTAACTGATGTTGTCATGGTTATATATCGTCTAGCTGATTTATAGGAATATTCATTATGCGGACAAAATGGTTGGTTGACAAGGGTAGTCAGGCAGTTAATTGACTGATAACTGGAATGAGGAATCTAAAACTTAGTTATACTTCCATGCATTTAGGGTGTGTTTTTCAAAATGAGATACGTCTTAGCATTGTATTTAAAACTGCAAATGCACGTTTGGGATTTATTTTTTCTATCTATTAATAACGACTAATCTAAATTTGTACGGTCGATACTCAGATTTTATAGCTTAGGTTTCAGAAATGGAGTCTCATAGCTTAGGTTCTATAAATTGGGTTTCACGTGCGAGTTTAGCTATTTTTATCATCGTCACGTATGATAGCGACATCAGCGGTAGGTGGCTAAAATGTTACTTTAGAGATATGGTAGACAGACCTGCACATCATCTGTGAATACTTATCACTGATTTGTGGCGTTATATTTTATAATAGCGGTTTATTTTTATTCTTTAATACTGAGAGCTTGTCATGACAGATTCTGCTACGTCTCATTCACATACTGATTTAGTCAGCCAGACAGAGGCGGACTCTCAAAGACCGAACAGACACCTCGCACCGCTAGTCATAGGTATCGTGGCAGGCGAAGTGTCTGGAGATAGCTTGGGTGCAGATTTCATGCAGCAGATGAACAATCTACGTGATGATATCGTCTGGGTTGGTGTTGGTGGTCCCAAAATGCAAGCGCAAGGGCTGCAGAGTATTTTTCCATTAGAGCGTCTTGCGGTGATGGGACTGGTGGAAGTCATGTCACAGCTACCAGATTTGCTCAAAGCGCGCCGCGAGCTACTGAGTGCGTTTGATGTGGCTAGTATTGATTGGTTTGTCGGTATCGATGCGCCAGACTTCAATCTACGGGTATCCAAAAAGCTCAAGCCGCAAGGCGTGTTCTGTGTACAGTATGTCAGCCCTTCTATTTGGGCGTGGCGTGAGTCACGTATCCACAATATCAAAGCAGCAACCAATCTGGTGTTGTGCTTGTTTCCATTTGAGCTACCAGTTTACGAGCGTCATAACCATCCGGCGATCTGCGTGGGTCATCCACTGCTACGAACTATCGATCAGACATTGATAGACACACCAATCAATCAGCGCCGCAGCGAGCTCGTTTGGCACAATGATGGATTACAGCAGTTTTTTATTGAACGGTTTGATGATGTGAGTCAGCTTGTTTGTGTGATGCCAGGTTCTCGGCGCGGTGAGATTACGGCTATTTTGCCTTCAATGCTTGATGGTATTCAAAAGTTAATACTGCTAGATCCTAAGCTGTGCTTTATCATTCCGACAGTGGATCAAAACCATCAGTATATTGTCCAAGAGGTTATAGATCAACGCTCAGAGCAGCTACGAGAAGCTATTGTGGTCGTTTATGACGACACCCAACCAGAATTTAGCCAGCAGGCCATGGCAGCTTCAGATATTGTGATGCTAGCATCTGGAACAGCAACGTTGGAGGCGATGCTGCTTGAACGACCGATGGTGGTGGTGTATCAATTAAATAAGCTGACCTATCAGATTGCCAAACGTTTGGTAAAAGTGCCTTATGTGGCACTACCAAACATTTTGGCTAATGCGCCAATCGTACCTGAGCTTATTCAAGAGCAGGCAAGCGGTGACAATATTTGCCGTACCGTGATGCGTCTACTGCAGCCACGTGCCTATGCTGAACAACTAAAGGATTTACTAGCGACAAAACAGTCATTACAGCAGCAAAGCAACCATGAACCAGCAAATAGTGTGATTGAGCAGTGGTTTATGCAAAATACTAAGATGATCAATCCTACCTAAACAAGAAAGACTTTTTAACATGATGCCTATTCAGCACAGTACAGATCAACATAGTACGGATCAACACAATATAGAAAACTCAATTCAGACAGTTGATATCAAGATCGAAAATATCGATGTCAAAGGTCAGTATATTCAACTGGTAGCACCCATACATTTATATGGGCAGATGAATACTTCGGAGCTCCTCACTCACTATTTCACCAGTAATAAAGAAGCTAAGCAACCAGTATTGCACATTGGTGTTGATGAAGCAGGGCGTGGACCATTACTGGGGAGCGTCAATGTTGCCGCAGCAATACTGCCCCCGTTGTGGTCAGGACTAATCGAAGCACAGCCGCTAAAAGACACACCACTATCCACTCTAACAGACTCAAAAAAATTGAGTGAAAAAAAGCGAGACATTCTCTATCCGCTGGTCAAACAGCATGCCACAGGGTACGTCATCGCTGACATACCAGCAGCAGTCATCGATCAGGTAAATATATTGCAGGCAACCATGCTTGGTATGCGGCTGTGTACGGAAACGTTATTAAAAATAGTTTTTAAAAGTATTTTAGCGGCCACAGTCGCTGAAGACGCATTGCCAAATAGTGTAAAGATTGAGGTGCTGTTCGATGGCAATCGTTGCCCTGATCTGAACCCCGCTATATTTGACGAATTAGATATGACGCTATCTGGCGTTGATTGCCAAGCGTGGGTGAAGGGTGATGCGCGCCATACGAGTATTGCCGCCGCCAGTATATTAGCAAAGGTGAGCCGTGATGAGGCCATGTACAGCCTTGATGCGCAATATCCAGAGTATGGTATTGCTAAACACAAGGGCTACCCGACGCGCGCTCACATGGAAGCAATTGACAGATACGGTGTGCTATCAGCACATAGACGTAGTTTTGCACCAGTACGAAAGTCGCTAGAAAGTAGATAAACGCAAAACAGCGAGCATTTTAATCATCACGAATGTACCGAAATCCCATAACAATCAAGCGACATATATTATGAATTAATAGACTGTTTTCTAGAAATAACGAGCAAAAGTCCATAAAGTATATTACAATATATTCATACCAATACAAAAACCTGTAAAATCAATAACTAAGCTTTGGTTTAATTTTTTATTTCCACTATGATTTATATACATAACTATTTTATAGGATAAAAGATGACAGCTCATATCCCTCAAAAGAACCTCGCTTCAGTACTATTTTTAACAGTGTTTTTAACGGCTTGTGGTGGCGGCGGCGGTGGAGACTCCGATAGCAGCTCTGTACCTAATGATCCACCGAGTGAAACACAAGAAGATATCGTATCAGAACCAATTACTTCAGTACCTATTACAGCGTCGCCCGATGAAGAGGAAGAGTCAGCCGGAGATGTACCAGACAATACAAATAAGGAACCCGTAGACAACAACGCACGAGCAGCATTAAGTGCTAATAATCAATTTAGTCTGGCCAGAACCAGCTGTGGTATAAGTGGTCTCTCTGGTGATACAAAACTGGACGATATTGCGATTCAGCATGCAAACTATATCAAATATGTATTTGCTAATAGCACACCAACCACATTCAATGCCCATGTCGAAAATGAAATCAGTGATATTGCTAGCGTCACAGGCGACAACAATCCATTCTTTGGTGGCTTGGACTTCTCAGATAGATTGTTAAATGCAAACTACAGTAATGCACAATATGGTGCGACAGAAAATATCGCTCAATCTGTCTATTACAGCTCAGCAGGTAATTTCTTGAGTGTAGATATGGTGGCAACCTCAATGGCAAAATCATTGCTAGCCGCACCGTATCATCTGCGTTCTTTGATGCTGCCAACGTCGAGTCTGATCGGCACAGGGATGGTGACTTACAAACCTAATGCCAAAAATCCAACCCTTAATCAAGGCTATGTCTTAGTAAGCCATGCTTCAGCGACAAGAGCGACAAGAGATAGGTCCGTATCAGGTGTCTTTACTTATCCATGCGAAGGGGTGACTGGTACAGTAACTGCGCTATATAATGAGTCGCCAAACCCTGTTAGAGGAACTGGTCGCAATTTGCGTACCGATCCTATCGGACAGCCTGTTTATGTGAGTATGCCATCAGCAGATAAAATCAAAGTCAGTAACATCAAATTTCGTGATACTCAGCGCAATACTGATGTACCGATTCAGTTGATTGATTTTGACAACGATCCGTACAGCAATACCAACTACGAGCTACCAGAGAACGAAGCTTTTATATTGCCGTTGACCGATGCACTCAAAAGCTGCGAAGTTAAGCGTCGTACAGATCAGAGTCAACAATGTGGTCTTTATGGTAATACAAAGTATCAAGTGAGCTTTGATATCTTGGTTGACAACCAAGCTTCAGAAACCCAGTCATTTACGTTTACGACAGGTCAAGTAAATTACTAGTAGGTAAACTAAAATACCCGTTCGGCGATTGAGCTGATAGGACAAAAATAGGGGCTGAAACAGATAACTGATTCAGCCCTTATTTTGTAAAACACTTTTGACTATCCTTGAGCGTATTATACAACTAATCATTAGCAGTTTTGACTTTAGAACGATGAGTCTGGCTGTTGCAAAAAGGCTTTTTCATCATTGGTTGAGTCGCGTCCTAACGCCTCGTTACGATGTGGATAGCGCCCAAATTGATCAATAATTTCTTTATGGCGATACTCAAAGTCCAATGTGGTTGGATCATTCAACTGCTGAAATAGCGGCAGATAACGGTCATGAATCAGTGCTGATTCAGAATGCATAAATGGAATGATGATGAACCTGCGCCACTGCATCGGCAGCGTATCAAAGTAGGGCTGCTGAACCGCTTCTTGTGCCAGTACTATTGCCATACCGTCTTGAGCAAAAGCGTTCGCTTGACCGCGGTATAGGTTGCGTGAAAACTGATCCAACACGATAATCTCTGCTAATCGTCCTGCCAGCGCCGTAACCGAGCTATTACCGTCCAGTGAAGACTCCGCAATACGCCAAGTGACGCATTCACCTTGCACGGCTGCCTGCCAAGTACTATAGAACTTATCCGCTATTTGTTTATCAAAATGATCCTTTTGTTCAAACCAACAGGCTTCATTGTCTTCATTAAACCAAAAATCCAACACTGCACGTGCCTCAGGATCGAGATGAGTCAAATCTATGTCTTTTGGGTCTAGTTGAGAAGAATGAGATCGGCTGGCAGAAGTGGAATAATCGGTTGAGAGTGCCATAAGATATTCTAATTATGATGAATTTAGTCTACTATAGCGCAAATATTTATATCTGTCTGTCAAGATACCAACAGCAGAGTGTCTATTAGGTAATCTATTATGAATGCAAAAAATCTAGAGAATTCTATCACCGCATCATTGCCACCAACGCCTTACTATGTGCTTGATGAAGCGGCTATCGTTGCCAATATGAAAATCATTGCCAGGCTATGTGAGCTGTCTGGTGCCAAGGCATTATTAGCACTAAAATGCTTTGCCACATGGGGTGTTTTTGATGTGATGCAGCCTTATCTGCATGGTACGACTTCATCTTCGCTTAACGAAGTCAGATTGGGATATGAAACCTTTGGTGATAATACCGAGGCGGGTAGCCAAGATAAAAAAGAAACACATGCCTATAGCGTTGCCTACAGTGCAGATGAAATGCCAGAAGTATTGAGATACGCTGACAAGATTATCTTTAACTCAATCTCTCAGCTCAATGCTTTTAAAGACCAAGCAGCGGCGCAAAGTATTCCAGTCGGTTTACGACTAAATCCTAAGACCAGCAACTCATCGTTTTTGATTGCTGACCCTGCGCGTCCATTCAGCCGCCTTGGGGAGCATGACAAAGACAAAATTGCAGCAGTGCTTAGTGATATCACTGGTGTTATGATTCATAACAATTGCGAAAACGACAGCTTTGACGCTTTTAGTGAGAGTTTGGCTGATATTGAAAACAGATTCGGTGATGTATTAGCACAGCTTGAGTGGGTGAGCTTGGGCGGCGGTATTCACTTTATCGCGCCTGATTATCCACTAGAAAAGCTCGCTGACAGATTAAAAGCATTTAGCGAGACGTATGGCGTGCAAGTCTATCTTGAGCCGGGTGAAGCAAGTATCCATGGTGCGGGTACGCTGGTTACTACTGTCCTAGATACGATGCATAATCAAAAAAACTTAGCCGTCGTTGATGCCTCTATCGAAGCACATATGCTTGATTTACTGATTTACCGTGAGTCAGCACCAATTGCTGCGATCAATAAGGCTGCTGCTGACATCGTACCTATTGGTAATCCAGCGGAAGCTGCACCGTCTGAAGCTAATGCAGAGTCAGCAGACCATACGATTATCTATGGTCGTTCTTGCTTAGCAGGCGATATCTTTGGTGAGTATGCATTACTAAGTAACTTACAGATAGGGGATGAGATTGCCTTTGGCAATGCCGCAGGCTATACGATGGTGAAGAAAAACTGGTTCAATGGGGTCAACATGCCTGCGATTGTGATTCGTCGTTTGGACGGTCGTATCGATATCCAGCGTGAGTTTGATTACCAAGACTACAAAGCCAGCCTGTCTTAAGGGTTGGTTTTTAAAACAATGCTATTGTCGAATTATCATATTTTTAATGATTAAAAAACAAAGACTTAGTTTGTATTAGCAAGTATTTTAGTATCTCTGTTTTTTATGCATATTTTTTACCGATAAGGGAATAAAAATTGTTATAATCGCCTCGGGCAAATACTGGAGTGGTATTTGTCCGACGGGTGCGTGGGTTTTCCTCGGTCTTCCTTTTTAATTCACGCATATCATTCACTCGTTTCTGTTTTGCATAGCCGCGATCAACGGTATCGACAGGGACACAAAGGAGGATTGTTCATTGAACACAAACCAACAAGCCACATCTAACAAAAAAGACGTACTCATCATCGGAGCAGGCGGTGTCGCTCAAGTGGTCGCGCATAAATGTGCGATGCATAACGATGTGCTTGGCGAGATCCATATCGCCTCACGTACCAAAGACAAATGCGATGCCATCGCGCAGAGCGTAAAAGAAAAAGACAGCTTTAAACAAGCTGCAGTCTTGCATACGCATCAGGTTGATGCGATGGACAGCCAAGCACTTGTGCAGCTGATACAAGACACAAAAATACAAATACTCATCAATGTTGGCTCGGCATTTATCAATATGACCGTTCTAGAAGCTTGTATCGAAACAGGCACGGCATATATAGATACGGCGATTCATGAAGATCCACGTAAGATTTGTGAGACACCGCCGTGGTACAACAACTACGAGTGGCAACGCAAACAGCGCTGTGCAGACAACAATATCACTGCTATTTTAGGTGCAGGGTTTGATCCTGGTATGGTCAATGCGTATGCGCGTTTGGGCTATGACATGATGGATAAAGGTTCAGTGACTGATATCGACATCATCGATATTAACGCTGGCAGCCATGGCAAATACTTTGCGACTAATTTTGATCCTGAGATCAACTTCCGTGAGTTCACTGGTACCGTTTATTCTTGGCAAGACAGCAAATGGCAGTCTAATAAGATGTTTGAAGTCAAACGTACGGATGACCTACCAGTTGTAGGCGTGCAGAACAGCTATCTGAGTGGTCATGATGAAGTTCATTCATTGTCAGCTAATTTAGATGTACCAAACATCCGTTTCTGGATGGGTTTTGGTGAGCACTATATCAACGTATTCACCGTGCTACAGAGCCTAGGACTACTGTCTGAGCAGCCAGTAATGACGGCTGAAGGTCAAGAAGTAGTACCGTTAAAAGTTGTAAAAGCCGTACTACCAGATCCAAGCTCGCTGGCGCCAAACTATACAGGTAACACTTGTATTGGTGACAAGGTTAAAGGCAAAATCAATGGCGTTGAGACTGAAGTGTTCATTTATAACGTCTCAGATCATAAAGATGCTTACAACGAAGTGGGTAGCCAAGGGATCTCATATACTGCAGGCGTGCCACCTGTTGCCGCTGCGATGCTAGTGGCGACGGGCGAATGGGATGCAGGCACGATGGTCAACGTCGAAGAGCTAGATGCCAAGCCATTTATTAATTTACTCAACAAGATTGGTCTACCAACGCGTATCAAAGATAGCGAAGGTGATAGAGCGCTTGAGTTTGATATTTAGTTAGCAGGTTCGATCCAATAAAAAAGCTTATCTTTTATAGATAGGCTTTTTTTATGTCTGGGTTTATGAGTAATGAGAGCTAGCGGGGTCATTATGTTCTTGCTATTGTTTACTGTGGTTAGAGCATATTTGAGTAAAACTTAACTTACACTTCTGATAGCGCGCGTATCAATTTATACTGATAGCTACTTTATCGCATCTTGCATTGCTTATATTAAATATACTTATTCACTTAATTAGGAGGTATATAATTTGATCTCAGAATCTTACTACTGGAAGCAATCCCTTCTAGACTGTGCAAATAATTTAGAAAGATATTCAAAATTAAAAGATATAAAACTAAAAGATTTAGTTGAAATCGAAAAAGATATTTTCGTTAGTTTTTATTCTATTAGAAAGTTGATGGATACTCCCAAAATAAGTGACTCTACTAGAGAACTGAAAATAAATCTTAATTGGAGTCCTAATTTGAAAAACGTGACTATGCTCAACAGTCACAAGATGAACGAACTATACGACTTAGGTGATATAAGGGTTGAAACAAAAAATCTCAGATTTTTGTGCAACCAGTTTGTGCATAGCTATATATTTGAAGTGGTTATAGAGGATGGTGTAGGGCTTTCCTGTTGTTACTTTACCTCTGATCGAGATAAAAATAAAAAAATATTTTTTATAACAGTAGAAGTGCTTGTACATATACTTAATTTAGTTGGCAATGATTATCCATCTAAGTTGAAAATCACAAGAGATTCAAAGACTGGAGAACTTCTTACAGGAGTATTATGATTTTTGTTGCCCATACTATGGCGCAACTTATAGACAACCAGTCATTCTAAAAATTACGCCCAAAGTACATCATAAAACAGTAACCCAAGTTAGTCTTGATTAGGATTATATTCTCTCAACGCCGCAATACGATCATCTAGCGTGGGGTGTGAGCGAAATAAATTGGCAATACTAAAGCCTTGAGATTGTCCAGATGAGATTGCAAACGCTTTCATACTCTCAGGCATTTGATCTGGTCGCTGTGCAGAAGGACGCAATGCGTCAAGCGCACTGATCATTTTTTCGCGGCTGGCAAGTTTGGCCCCCATTTGATCCGCACGGAATTCACGTAAGCGTGAGAACCACATCACGATGGCAGACGCCAAAAATCCAAGCAAAATATCCATCACAATACTGGTGATAAAGTAACCGATACCGGGGCGATCACTGGTGTTTTTGAACACAGTACGATCCACAAAGCTACCGATAATGCGCGCAAAGAACATCACAAACGCATTGACCACGCCTTGAATGAGCGCAAGGGTTACCATATCGCCGTTAGCCACATGACCAATCTCATGCGCCAATACGGCCTCGACTTCATCTTGATTCATATTTTGTAGTAGACCAGACGACACTGCTACTAGTGCTTTATTCTTATTCCAGCCAGTTGCAAACGCGTTTGGCTGCGAATTATTAAAAATACCAACCTCAGGCATACCGATATTTACGGCTTGCGCTTGTTTTGCTACTGTATCGACTAGCCACTGTTCAGTAGCGGTGCGTGGCGATTCTATGACTACTGTACCCGTGGATTTTTTAGCCATCCACTTTGATATAAAGAGTGACACCATCGAGCCAACCATACCGTAGATACCGCACATAACAGCAAGACTGACATAGTTTAGCCCACCTGCCGTGTATACACCGCCAATCCCAAAAAATCTGGACAGTATCCCAAACACAATGCTAAAAACTACGATCACGGCCAAGTTGGTTAATAAGAACAATCCAATGCGCATCATGAGGCTGATTTCCTATTTAAAGTGTTGGTATGGCCTAGATAGACGGTTATCTAAGAGGTTTGTTTGTTATGATAGATTTTACTGTGGTTTTATCTGTCATACCATTTTAATAATGTCAAAGTGCTAAAATAATTATGTTGTCCCAACAATCTAGGTATATTAGCTCGTTGCCAAGACTGGTTAGCTACAGTACAACATCACCGAAACTATTGCCTATTGATCTAAGTATTAAGTTTTGGTCAACTATTTCTTATTTTGATTTCTCCGAAGATAATGATGACCAAGGTTAATCTTTAAAAATTAAAAAAATGAGAACATCCCATGCAACTAGAAATAAATATTATAGACGCCTTCACTGACACTTTGTTTAAAGGCAATTCCGCTGCGGTTATTGTGACAGATGAATGGTTAGATGATGCTTTGATGCAGTCTATTGCGTCTGAAAATAACTTGTCTGAAACGGCTTTTATCGTTGTTGATGACAAAGGTTTTTATCATATTCGTTGGTTTTCACCACTGACTGAAATTGACTTCTGTGGTCATGCAACCTTAGCGTCTGCCTTTGTGCTTTTTAACAAAAACCCAAACGTACAGTCGATTAACTTTTCAGCCAAAGCAGTTGGTATACTTACCATTGTCCAAACAGAATCAGGCAAGATACAAATGGATTTTCCTAGTAGAATGCCTGAAAAAATTGATGAGATTCCTGATAGCTTATTGGCAGGGCTTTCTATTATGCCTGCTGAAGTCTATCGCAATACTCAAGCGTATTTTGTTATCTATGACTCTGAAACTGATGTATTAAATGTTGTGCGTGATAATGACAAATTGAAGCAGCTAGCACCTTACGATGTGGTGGTAACTTGTGAGGCAACCTCAGAAAATTATCAGGATTATGATTTTGTCTCTAGATACTTTTGGCCAGCAAATGGCGGTGACGAAGACCCGGTAACTGGTTCGGCTCATACTGGGCTTGCACCTTTGTGGGCAGAGCGCTTGGGCAAAAGCGAATTGATTGCCTATCAAGCATCCAGTCGCGGCGGCGTGCTTGACTGTACCGTAACAGGGGATAGAGTGCTTATTTCTGGCAATGCTGTACCTTATCTTACTGGATTTATCACCGTTGAGGAGTAGATACGTTTGACAGAACTGAAGACCGTTAGCCTGTTTGCGCTGACCGCATTGGCTGAGATTGCAGGGTGTTATCTGCCTTATCTGTGGCTGCGAGAAAGCAAGTCAATCTGGCTGCTGATACCTGGCGCGCTGAGTTTGGTCGCTTTTGTTTGGCTGCTGTCATTACATCCGACCGCTGCAGGTAGGGTTTATGCAGCCTATGGCGGTGTGTATGTTTTTATGGCAATACTATGGTTATGGGCTGTCGATGGTATTCGTCCGACTTCATGGGACATAATAGGTGCTGTGGTCGCGCTACTTGGTATGGCGATCATTATGTTTGCGCCGCGTAGTGCCTAGGGTATGTCTTCAATTCAATCGATGGTCGTCTAAATGGACTAAAAATGACTAAATTTTGCCAAACCGCGTCAAATAGCTGGATATTATCGAGACTATTTTCCTTGTTTGATGGCAATTTGTCTCATTTTTATGACCATTTTTAAAATGAAGACACACCCTAGTTAGTAAATAGCCACTAATAAAAAACGGTTCGTCAAATGATTAGATTTGATGAACCGTTCTATATGATTAGTATCTATATATAAAATTAGTGCTTGCCTAGGATACTGCCATTATTGCCGTCTTTCTTAGCTTGTTTGGCGGCTTTTTTCTCTTTAGCTGTTAAAAGCGGCTTCTTTTTGACGTTCTTCTTACTGTCTTGACCCTTACTCATGGTAACTCCTTTGTAGATAACGCATACACCCGTTAAGCCAATTGAGCTGACTCAAAGTAAGTATGGTGACGACTAACATAGTCGCTTACCCAATCGAGTATAGGCTTAAGCGTTAGTAATAGATAGCACTCGCACAATTCGCCTACGATTTATTCCTTTTACTTTATTTAGTAAAATCATTGTGTTAGCTAAATCATATTACAGCTAATTTGTTCAATCAATCATGGTATTTATAAGTGCTTACTTACGGATACATAGCGATTTGCTATAATGGCTAAAAGCCGATGAATAAACGCGGCAAACTCTTATTTATTAACATTTAGCACCATCGTGCTCACTGTTTTGGTCACCCTATTATGCGTATACGTAAACTGTTTAAATTCGAAAATGCTCACATTGTTCGTAATTGTAGCTCTGAGCGTTGCAAACACTCAATCCATGGTCATAGCTATCAGATTGAGCTTATTTTAGAGGCTAATCGTTTAGATCATGGGCAAATGGTTTATGATTTTGGGCTGCTAAAATCTTCTATTAAAGACATTATCGACAGCTTTGACCATGCGATTTGTTTTTGGAACAAAGACGATCCTGAGTATGTTGCAGCGTGTAAAAAATTCAGCGCGCGCTGGATAAGTCTGCCAGTATCTCCATCGGCAGAACAGTTCTCACGTGTGATATTTTTCTGGGCGCAAGAAATACTGCGCCAGACGCAAATGCAAAATGGCGAAGCAGATGTTAGTGTTTATTCAGTGATTGCTCATGAGACGGCGACAGGGTACGCGCAGTGTTTCGCTGACGATGTGACAAACGAGCAAATGGGTAAGCTGGTTTTAGAGGACTTTGAATTTAGTGAGCAAGTTCGTACTGAATGGACCGACTCTGATCTGTATGCCAAGCTGATTCGCGGTGAAAGCTTTACTAATCCAACGGTGACGATGCAAGTACAGGCAGGTTCAGACTAATGCATAACGACCAATCAATAAAAAATAGTTGCACTGTGCAAACGCTGATACTGAACTCTGAGCAAGATACCCAGTCATTGGCTAAGCAATTAGCAGCATTGCCACTAGCGGGTGGTGTATGGCTGGCAGGGGACTTGGGCGCTGGCAAAACCACCTTAACTCGCTATTGGTTACAGGCGCTTGGTCATACCGGTGCCGTAAAAAGTCCCACCTACACGTTGGTTGAGCCTTATAGTGTTGAGCAAAATAACGGTACAACCAAGCCTGTGTATCATGCAGACCTATATCGTCTTCAAGATCCAGAAGAGCTTTCTTTTATTGGGTTTGATGAATATCTAGATGAGCCTGAAGCGCTCGTTATTATCGAATGGGCAAGCCGTGCTGATGGCTATCTACCATTGCCAGCTTTATATATCGATATGACTCAAGACGAAAGCGATGATACCGATAATGATGCCCGCCAAGTGATACTGCGATTATCGAAGACAGGACAAGCACAAGGTGTAGATCTAACAAACTTGCAAATCTAAACAATGCTTACCAATGCGCTCCAAACTTTCCAAAACATGACAGTCAATAATGCCAGATAGCCATTCCTATATCCGTATCAAAAAACTATCACCGCTGCTGATCAATCAACTAGCAGCAGGTGAGGTCGTGACGCGTCCAGCCGCAGTAGTCAAAGAGCTGCTTGAAAATGCCATTGATGCAGGCGCGACCAATATTGACGTGAGTATCACCCAAGGCGGTATGGGTACGATAGAAGTGGTAGATAATGGCACAGGTATACATCCTGACGATATGGTCATGGCTATCACGCGTCATGCTACTAGCAAAGTCGCTGATGTTGCTAACTTGCACGGTATTACAACACTAGGTTTTCGCGGTGAAGCATTGGCGGCGATGGCTGCTGTCTCTCGTTTAAGTTTGACGAGTAGCCATGATGATAGTGGCATTGGTCGTCAATTACAGGTCGCTGGCGTGCTGGATGATACGCCAAAACTGATGCCAATCGTGCATAATCGTGGTACAACCATTGTAGTAAAAGATCTATACTTTAATGTGCCTGCCCGCCGTGGTAATCTGAAATCTATTGCGACTGAGTTTGGTCATATCGAGACGATTGTTCGCGACGTTGCACTAGCACGAGCTGATGTTGCGCTAACACTATGTCATGATAATAAAAAACGGTTATCGCTCTCTGCAAGCAACCACAGTAGTAGTGATAATAAACGTTTGCCACTATCACGTTTAGAGCAAGCCACTGGTATGGCGCTGACGGATGATGCACTCAACATATCGATAGATTTATCGAGCCTTATACAACAGCCCATAGCGTACGATAATATGGCAACAAACCAAGCCTCGATTAGCGGCTGGCTGTGGCCGATGCATCATGAGCAAACGGCTCTGCCGAAGCTTATTTATGTGAATGGTAGGTTGGTAAAAGAGGCCTTGATCAGCAACCAGATGCGTCAACTGACTCAGAGTGCCCAGCTGGCAGGTGTGGGTTACGCGCTTTATTTTGAATTGCCAACCCAGTGGTTAAATATCAATGTTCATCCATCGAAACAGCGTATCAAAATAAGCCCACTTAACAACATCATGGCGCATTTGAGCCATACGATCCGCACTCAGTTGAAAACGATTGAGACGGTCAAGACCACATCTACGCCGATGGTTGATACTGCTGAAGAGGTTTGCTCAGAGCTACCAGATGGTAATGCTTTGATGGGTGGCTCACTTACAGGTCGCTCGTCTGAAATGTTCACATCGAGTACTCAGCCTACAGATACTCACAGACGTCGCCCGCAAGTACAGTCTGTTAGGCAGTCCTATCAGTCAGATCCAACAAGATCAAACCCAATAGAAACATCCTCTCAAAAATCAACACATTCTCACATTAGTGATTCAACAGATCAAAATAATAGTGACGCTCCACATTATTCTGCTGAAATGAAACTGCGCGCATTTTCATTACCAGTTTGCTTAGATATCGTGACTGGTTTGGGTAACGTGGTAACCGCTACGTCTATTAACTCGAACATAGATGACAGTACATTGCCTTGGTTGCTATTCTACAACCAAGGTCAATGTCTATTAGTAAGTGTCAAAGACTGGCAGTCCAAGGTGAATCAATTATTTGAATCGCAATTATTCGATAGCAAAGCATTTAATCAAAATCAAATGCCAAACAGTGCTAGCGATATCAATCAACAACTCAATGAGCTCAACTCTCAAATGTCTGCACAGGACTCTATAATGTTTGAGACCGATCTCACTGAGATACTAAAAAATAGTTCGCTCAAAGTCATAGACAGCAGCCGTCTAGTAGCGTTGATGCTATCTTCAAAATCATAGCTGTTAAACTGAGCTTCACTTTTGCCACCCTCACTTGACTAAAGACAACGCCATGCATTCCTCGTCTGATAACGTATCTCAAAACTTGCCGGATAACAGTGTAGTGTGTCTAATGGCACCAACCGCTAGCGGCAAAACAGCATTGGCATATGAGCTATACGATACGGGGCGTTATGAGCTGATTTCGGTAGACTCAGCACTCATATATCGTGACATGAACATTGGTACGGCCAAGCCAACAGCGGCTGAGCTGGCACGCTATCCTCATCATTTAGTTGACATCATTGACCCTACACAAAGCTATAGCGTTGCTGAATTTGTCACTGATGTGGCACGCCTTATTGATGAGTGTCATGAGCGCAAAAAGATACCGCTGTTGGTAGGTGGTACAATGATGTATTACATGGCATTACTCGATGGGTTATCTCCAGTGCCTGATAGTGATGATAGTGTACGTGCGCGCGTCGAACAATGGCGCCAGCAAGAGGGGATTTCGGCACTGTATGACTATCTGGGTAACATCGACCCGATAAGTTATGAGCGTTTGAACGCTACTGATACCCAGCGTATTACCCGCGCGATTGAAGTCTATTTGCAGACAAATAAGCCGATAAGTGAGTGGCAGCGTCAACCAAAACAAGCGCTGGCACATAATCCAGCTCAGCAGTGGTATGCGTTATCGGTTATGCCTGACCGTCCATGGCTGCACGCACGTATTGAACAACGTCTAGATATTATGTGGAATGATGGGCTAGTAACTGAGGTTATTGGCTTACTTGAGAAATATTCGTTGACACCTAACATGCCCTCGATGCGCTGCGTCGGCTATCGACAAGTATTAGAGTATTTGGTTCATATTGATCATGAGATATTTGATAAACCGCACTTAGATAAAGCTCAGTTTTATGACGCTTTTGAAGAGAATGATAGTCTAACCAGAGAAAACAAATCGCAATATAGCATGATGCAATCAACTGCTCAGTCAATGCCAACAACTCACGAGGCTGAGGCACTTGCTTGTCAGGAAATGCAAAATAAGGCATTATATGCTACGAGACAGCTGGCCAAGCGTCAGTACACATGGTTACGAAAAGTTATGCAGTTGCCTAATACTTCGTTAGATAACGCAGTAGGTTGTGACCCCACTACCGAACTTGTTGATAGTAATATAGTGTTGCAAACATTTGCTACAATGGCGCAAGCAAGAGATTACTTATACAAATAGATATATAAATATAATTTTTGACTGTTAATTTATTGTGCGCATATCATATGTACGATTGACTACTATAACGAATACCACGTATGTATAAGAAAGTAATCACAATTAGTTTCAAAAACTAGCATAGATAGCTGTTATACCTTGAATTGGCTGAAAATGGAGCAAGGCACAATGCTTCTTGCCAAGTTTCTACGCCACAAACCAGTAATAACTGACTTTTGTAGATAAAAATAATTAATGAAACAAGTAGTTACTTACTTATTTACAATAACAATGTATTCGCGATAAAGTGGAATCACTTAAGAGCAACCAATATTGATTTAGATACGTTTTACAAAGAAAAAATACCATTGTATCTACCTTTTAGCCATTATAATTAAATTGACACTTAGAATAATTGGCATCCAAAACATAACTATATAATATTTAGGAGAGATTTCATGTCAAAAGGACAAACTTTACAAGATCCATTCTTGAACTCACTGCGCAAAGATCGCATTCCTGTCTCTATTTTTTTGGTCAATGGCATTAAGTTGCAAGGTCAAATTGAATCATTCGATCAGTATGTTGTACTTCTAAAAAACACTGTCAGCCAAATGGTATATAAACACGCAATCTCAACAGTTGTACCTGCACGCAATCCACGTAGCAGTACAACGACAGGCTCTACTACACAACCTCAAAGTGCGGCACCAGCTGGCTATCAAGGCGGTGGGTTTGAACGTGGTAGCAATTCTGCTGGTGGGTTTGACGAACGCGGTTTTGCTTCTAACCGCAGTGGGTTCAACCGCGGTGGTTTTAGCCAAGGTCAAGAACGTGGGTTTGAACGTGGTAGCTTTGGTCAAGGTCAGGAACGCGGTTTTGAGCGCGGCGGCTTTGGTCAGGATCGTGGCTTTGATGCATCAACAGACAATACAGGCTTTGAAAACAAGCCAGATGATGGATCAAATGACAGCAACAACTAAATAGCTATATGATCTTAGTGTGCTGCCTAAAATACACTATCAAGCTATAATGTATCCATTGAAGACCTGCTACGATAGTGGGTTTTTTTTATATCAACAGGTTCATGGCTGTTAGGAAAGCTATTAGACTGTGACAGTATTATAAATCTTGTAGACCATTATTAATATGAAGCAGAGTATAGTAAAATACTATACTGATTCACCATAAAAATAGAGCAGATTCATGAGTGATACTAAAAATAATTTGACCCATGAGCAATTCATTACTACTGCTATCGAAGCGATCAATACCGAGATATCCGCATTAGGGTTACTGACAGAGCAGATCGATGATAGGTTTGCACAAGCATGCGATATTATTTTGGCTTGTCAGGGTCGCGTTGTAGTCACTGGCATGGGTAAGTCAGGATTGATTGGACGTAAAATAGCAGCGACTTTTGCATCGACTGGTACGCCTTCTTTTTTCATGCATCCTGGTGAAGCTGGACATGGCGATTTGGGTATGCTCGTAAAAGGTGATGTGCTGCTTGCTATTTCAAACTCTGGTGAGTCTGATGAGATCAAAATGCTTTTGCCAGTGGTCAAGCACCTTAACATACCCCTAATCAGTATCAGTCGTGATAAGCGCGGTATGCTACCACGCGCCGCTGATATTGTGCTGACGCTGGGTCAGTCACAAGAAGCTTGCCCACTCAACCTTGCACCTACGTCGAGCACGACCGCTACCTTAGCACTTGGCGATGCTCTAGCGGTGGCTTTAGTACATGCGCGAAATTTCACGTCTGAGGACTTTGCACTATCGCATCCAGCTGGTGCCTTGGGTCGTCAGTTATTAACGCGTGTCGCAGACTTGATGCATACCAAATCAGAAGACCTACCGCTAATCGATCAGCAAGCACCATTACAGCAAGCGCTATTTACAATGTCTGCTGGACGCTTAGGTATGACGGTAGTGACTGATGATAGTGATAAAGTTGTTGGCGTATTCACTGATGGTGATTTACGCCGCGGCTTAGAAAAAGGCATTGATCTACAAACACCTATGCATGAAGTAATGGTCAGCAACCCACGCCGTGCTAACAAGAGCATGCGTGCATCGGATGCTTTGAGCGTCATGAATGAAAATGGTATCAGTCAATTACTGATTATCGATGATGAAGACCATCTAGAAGCAATTATTACCGTACATGATTTATTACAAGCTGGTGTTAAGTAGTATTATCGATCGTTGATGATACGATAAGATAAAATACTCAGTAACACAGCCGTCAGGATGAGAAAAATAATGCAAGACTTAATAAAAAAAGCTGGACAAGTAAAGCTATTGGTTATGGATGTCGATGGGATTTTATCCAACGGTCAAATCATCTATGATGCTAATGGTATCGAGACCAAAGCATTTTCGGTGCATGATGGCGTAGGTGTTAAGTCTCTCGCGCGTTATGGTATTTTGACCGCTATTATTACTGGTCGTAGTAGTGCGATGGTAAATAAACGAGCTGCAGAGATGGGTGTTAACCATGTGGTACAAGGACGTGATGACAAGCTCATTGCGTTGAACGAGTTGCTATCGTCTCTAGATCCTGAACTTAACATTACTGCTGACGACTGTGCTTATATGGGTGATGATTTACCAGATATCAAAGCGATGCAGACGGTGGGATTTGCTGCAACAGTGCCAAACGCGCATGCAGAGGTCATTAAGCGTAGCGATATGGTAACCACTAGAGCGGGTGGTACTGGTGCAGTACGTGAGATATGTGACCTTATCTTAAAAGGACATGGACATTATCAAGACTTTATCGCGAGCTATACGCTTGATGAAGCTCAAACTCAGGATAAACAGTCGTGAATACACGTGTTTTAATTGTACTAGCATTAATCATTGCAGGCATTGCTGGTTGGTTTTTTCAGCAGCAGGGCGACGTAACGCCGCCAGTCAATATTGAAACGACAGATGTCGATTATGAAGCCACTGACATCAAAGCAGTCCAAACGAATGATGAAGGCGAAACTGAGTATGAGCTTACTGCTGAGTCTTTAACTCATAATCCTGAAACCGATCAAGATGAGATGTCAGGTATCACGATGAATTGGGAGCCATCAACAGAACAGCGTTATCGTATTCAAGCGGGCACTGCCGCTATCAGTCAACAGACAGGGGAGTTAAGCCTGTCAGGTGGTTTTACATTGGTGAGCGAAGGGAATAAAGACGCATCCGATATCGAGCCGATAAAAGTGACGGGGACTACGCTAAAAGGCAATACAAAGTCAGGTCAAGTCTACAGTGAAGAACCCGTCCAAATCGAACAAGGCATGAACCGCTTTGAAGCGTCTAGTATGACAGCCAATCTTGAAACAGGTGAGTATGAATTTGGTCAAGTCGCGGTCGCTTTTACGCCAGCTAATCGTCAAGATAAAGCATTGTTTTAACCCATAACCTTTTTATCCATTATGTGAAAATAGCAGCTAGCATGACGTTTGCAATTTCTATCACGAATTATGAAATGAGCCATTATATGAAATCTAAATTTTTGCCTGCTTTACGTGCATCATCACGCTGCTTACACAACTTACGTACCGTGCCAGTAGTTATGCTATTAGCGCTACCGTTATATAGTCATGCACTGCCATCAGATGCCAATCAACAAATAAAGTTGCTAGCGGACAAGGCTACTTATAGTGAGCGTACTGGCGTCACCAGTTATTCAGGTAATGTCATCATTACTCAGGGTACATTTAAGATGACTGCTGATAACATCACTGTCAATCTCTCTCAGCAACGTAGTATCAACTCAGCGGTAGCAACAGGTCGTCCAGCCACTATGCAGCAAGTGGTCACGCAAGAAAAAGGACTGGCCAAAGGTCAAGCCAATAAGATTGATTACAATGCAGTATCCGGCATCATCACGCTAACAGGAAATGCTAAACTGGTACAGAATGGGGCAAGTTTTGCTGGTAATGTAATTCGTTATAGCTTAAAAGCTGGCGATGTCGAAGCAACTGCTGGTGGTAATCAACGAGTAGAGCTCGTGTTCCCGCCTAACAACAATACTAGCCAAAGCGGTGTACGTTAGTCCATGCCAATATGGTCGTAAGATTAAAATCTGAGCAGCTGAACAAGGCAATGGCAGTGCTTGAATTTTGTGAAAGTAAGAGTGAGCTATGAGCGATAATAAAAATACAAACCCTTCAGTATTGAATACCAATACGGCACCTGTCGCTCGATTGACGATGCAAAACTTAGGCAAACGTTATGGTAAGCGCTGGGTCGTTAAAGACGTCTCGTTTTCTGTTGAGCAGGGCCAAGTTGTCGGGCTATTAGGTCCTAATGGGGCAGGTAAAACCACCAGTTTTTATATGGTAGTCGGATTGGTCAACATGGATAAGGGCCGCGTCACTCTTGGGAAAATGGACTTATCCAAATATGCTATGCATGAGCGTGCTCGTGCTGGCATTGGATATTTGCCTCAAGAAGCATCGATATTTCGCAAGCTCTCTATCGAAGACAACATATTAGCCATCCTGCAAACTCGTACAGCGTTAAGTAAAGCTGAGCAGCAGCAGGAGCTTGAAAAACTGATTGGTGAGTTTCATTTAGAACATGTACGTACATCGCTGGGGATGAGCGTATCAGGCGGTGAGCGTCGCCGCTGTGAGATTGCTCGTGCACTGGCAGCTGATCCTAAGTTTATCTTATTGGATGAGCCGTTTGCAGGTGTAGATCCTATTTCTGTCGGTGACATCAAAGACGTTATCTTAACACTGAAAAACCGTGGTATCGGTGTTTTGATCACTGACCATAATGTTCGTGATACATTGGCCATCTGTGAAAAAGCTTATATCGTTTCAGAGGGTGCAATCATCGCTGAAGGAACATCATCTGAGGTATTGGATAATGATTTGGTAAAATCTGTCTACTTAGGTAAAGACTTCCAAGTATAGTCTAAAAACCTAATATTTTTTCTCATACTTATATCTCTACAGACTGCTGGCTCTAATATTGTGGACTGACTCATAAAGCCAGTAGTAAGCACATTTTCTATAGCTATAATAGCAACCATAATACTTATACGTTGAACATTACCTCACCTATAAAACACAGCCGATAACGTCAATGGCTGCGTATTTTATCTCTTTAACGCTTATAAAAACATCTCGTTACTTCATTGATTATTCTCGATTAACCACCTGAATAAGGCTTATTATTTATGGCAAAAAATAAAAGTAGTTATGTTTGTCAGGAGTGCGGTGCGCATTTTGGTAAATGGGCAGGGCAGTGTACAGATTGCGGCGAATGGAATAGTTTGGTTGAAGCCCCAAATGTCAGCATGCCGCATCATAATAAGAGTAGTGCCAAGTCTACGCCGAGTCGAGCCACACCTCGTAATACGGGTGCAGCAGCTGGTAATTACTCAGGTACTCATAGCGCAGTCATGCCGCTTAATGCAGTAAGCGTCACGTTAGATACGCGCTTGCCAACAGGTATCAGTGAGTTTGATCGAGTGCTTGGCGGCGGGTTAGTAGCTGGTTCTGTTGTGCTGATCGGTGGCGATCCTGGTATTGGTAAATCAACTATATTGTTGCAAACAGCAACCAATATGGCGCGTGCTGAATCACTAGCAGGGAGTGCACTATACGTCACAGGTGAGGAGTCACTTGCACAGGTGGCTATGCGCGCTAAGCGCCTAGAACTACCTGCTGATAGGCTTCGCGTATTGGCAGAGACCAACGTGGAAACCATTTGTGCCGCTTTGACTCAAGAGCAGCCAGCCATCGCTATCATTGACTCTATTCAGACTATCTATACCGATGCCATCAACTCAGCACCAGGCGGTGTTAGCCAGATTAGAGAGTCTGCTGCTATCTTGACACGCTACGCAAAACAAACAGGCACCGCGCTATTTTTAGTCGGTCACGTGACCAAAGAAGGCACGTTAGCAGGTCCACGTGTGCTTGAGCATATGGTTGATACGGTACTGTACTTTGAAGGTCAGTCTGACTCACGCTTTCGAATGATTCGTGCGGTCAAAAATCGCTTTGGCGCTGTAAATGAGCTAGGGATTTTTGGTATGACTGATATGGGATTAAAAGAAGTTGCCAATCCGTCAGCTATATTTTTAAGTCGTTATGATAAGCCTGTTGCCGGATCTGTGGTCATGGTTAGCCGTGAAGGTACAAGGCCTTTACTAGTAGAAGTACAGGCATTGGTTGATGACTCTCAAGGCTCACCCAGACGGATGGCATTAGGATTAGACTTTCAGCGTTTGTCGATGCTACTAGCGGTTATGCATCGTCATGGCGGGATTCATACCAGTGGACAAGATGTCTATGTCAATGTTGTGGGCGGTGTCAAAGTTATAGAGACAGGGTCTGACTTAGCGGTGCTACTGGCATGCGCCTCAAGTATTAAAGAAAAACCGTTACCTTCGTCATTAGCAGTGTTTGGTGAAGTGGGTCTCTCTGGTGAAATTCGCCCAGTACCTAATGGTCAGGAACGTTTGAAAGAAGCGATGAAGCATGGATTTAAGCATGCGATTATTCCAAAAGCCAATGCGCCTGCTAAAGGTGCGCCTCAGTTCAAAGGAATCAATGTGATTGCGGTTGAGCGTCTTGACGATGCTATCGAAAGCGCGTTTGAATTATAGCCAATATTCAAAAGAATAATTGGCTTTATACACGATGATATCCCACCACAAAAAAGCGCCTAGCTTATGATGAACTAGGCGCTTTTATCTGTCTGATTTGTATAGAGCTGATTCAGCTAAGTAGCTAGATCATTGGCTCGAAACTAAGGTCCTGAAACGCGCTCAATCGCGACATTACCCACACCTTTACTCGTAATACCGAGTTTTTTGGCAGCACCGTAAGATAAGTCTAATACACGGTTGCCATGGAATGGACCACGATCATTAACTTTTACGACAACGCTTTTGCCATTGGTTTTGTTAGTAACCTTGACATAACAGTTCAATGGCAGTGAGCGATGCGCTGCTGTTAGCGCATTCATATCGAAGGTTTCACCACTGGCTGTTTTGCGACCATGAAACTTACGACCATACCAAGAAGCTAGGCCTGTTTGCTTGAACTTGCTCACTGAATTAGAAGCGACTGCTGTCAGACGTTCTAATACGTCTTCGTCATTGGTAACTTGGGTCGTATCGCTAGCCAATAGAGAGCTGCTAAGCGCTAATGAGGTAGGCTGACGTGCTGATTTGACCAGACTTGATGCACCATCATGTTGACGGCTAAGCTCACCAAGTACACGATCGATATGGGAGGCGTTATCTTGCGTAATCATTGCAAGGGAGGTTTTAGCTTCTACAGCATTTACATTTGTAGCAACTGCAGATCCAGCGAATAACACTGCTGACATAGTAAGTAAACCAGATAAACGCTTATTCATAAATACCTCTATAGCTTATACATTAAAACCTAGCTCTAAATTTTTTAGATCGAAAATGATGATGTCAAATCATGCTGACCGTAACTCATTTTCTGAAGTCTTCTTATTAATGTGTCAGCTTACTGACAATTAATGATAAGACCTTTATAGGTTTTCATATATGGTAATGTTCATTTTATGATCATAAGTAACGGTGAAAGCTCTCGATGTTACTTAAGTCATGCTCAAATGATAGTTAGTGATATTTATTAAATACTTATATCTAGCTTTAAAAGTAAATATCACTATACGTCGTATCTACAAAATGTCCGATATAAAAACTTTCCAATAGCGCTAAATTAATGAGTGGTTTAAATATGATTACGTGATGCTTTGTTGTTAAACCGTTAATTAAGTAGTGTATTTGAAAGCCTCAAATCGACAAGATGACAACTATACGGCCGGGCTACAACTTAAATATAATTAAATGCAAAGTTTATTAGTAGCTATGTACTGGTTATGTATCGAAGTACAGTAAATGAGGTTAACGTAATTTTTTATAAAAAACAAGGAATAAAATACTTTAGCATTGGTTTACAATCAATTAATGTTGGAAAAATCCCTACTTTCTAATCCATTTCATAAGCAATTAAATAACAACAGCTTATATAATATGTTGAGCCAAATATAGAATGCTTCTGAGAGCAGATCATGCTCAATTTATTAAAAGTAACAAAACATTAATGACCGTGAAGCTATCAATGTATTAGGACGTATTTGTAGTAGATCATAGAAATATAGTATACGAAGTACAAAATATTACATGATATGTCTGTATAGATATTTCAAGTATTAAACACTGGTTATATCATATAAGTTTTTGATTAATAAGGTATTAAACTAATTGTTATCACTGGTTAGCCAGACTTGTGCATATGAATGGACATGAGCAAACCAAATCCTGCCATCAAAGTCACAATAGCAGTACCACCATAACTAATAAAAGGTAGAGGGACACCAACGACAGGCAAAATACCGCCAACCATACCGACATTAACGAATATGTATACGAAAAAAGACATGGCGATAGCACCTGCTAATAGCCTGCTGTAGACGTCAGGGTGAGTTAGCGCAATATAAAGGGCGCGTGTTAGTAGGCAAGAGTAAATAAACATGAGTAGCATGACGCCCATCAGACCGAACTCTTCAGAGAAGGCAGCGATAATAAAGTCAGTATGTCCCTCTGGTAAAAAATGCAAATGTGACTGTGTGCCTTCCAAGTAGCCTTTTCCCGTAAGACCACCTGAACCAATAGCGGTCTTTGACTGAATGATATTCCATCCGGCGCCTTGTACGTCAGCCTCAGGATTGAGTAGGGTCAATACTCGCGTACGCTGATAATCATGCAATAAAAAATTCCATGCAAACGCAATAAAGGGTATCGCCAAAACAACCGCAGCAGAAATAAGGCGCCAAGATAGCCCCGCTAAGAACAGCACAAAGATACCGCTTGCTGCTACCAATAGTGATGTGCCAAGGTCCGGTTCTTTTGCAATCAATAGTACAGGAACGATAATGAGCGCCAAGGTAATGGCAATACTGGATGCTGAGGGTGGCAGATCACGTTTTGATAAAAACCAAGCACACATCATAGGCATACCAAGTTTCATGAATTCTGAGGGTTGCACACTGCCAAATCCAGGTATTCTAATCCATCGCTGGGCACCCATACGCACCTCACCGATGACATCTACTAGCACCAATAGTATAAGTCCTAGTACATAAAATACAGGCGTGAAGGTGCGATAGAGACTGGGCGGTATCTGAGCCATAATAAACATGACTATGAAAGCCACACCGTAACTCACCATCTGGCGTATGACCATACCCACATCCTGACTGGCCGCGCTATACAAAATCGTCAAGCCAATACAACAAACCGTTAGCAATAACAAGGTCAGCCACGGATCGATATGAATACGCTGCCACAGCGTCGGTGCATGACCCTGACCTAGGTGATGGCTTTGACGTGAAAAACGGTATTGAGGATTAGAAGACATAGGCAGAGTTTGACTAGCAATTAGGTAAGAGGGAGACGTCGTCTAAAATGTCTGATAAGACTGTGGTTTATCTATTTTATTAAAAACTATAGAAAAAACAGTGAGTCGATTTTTAACATCTAGGCAATAAAGTCACATAATTATAAAGATTATGAGGATAAGTGTTAATTACGAATAGCATGCCTCAGATTAGAGGCGATAGTTTAGCCTGCTTGCTGAAAATTTGATAGTATCGATAAAACGTTTTTAGCGGTAGATTCCTGCAATGATAAAATCAAACAACCATAACCGTAGGCAGTTTAGCCAGTCTATTATGGCACTAATTGTCTTTGCAAGCAGTGTCAGTGTACATGCCGCTATTATAAGTGATAATAGTGAGCGCCGTATCGTAGTGCGTCAGAGTAATAGTGACAGTAGTAATGCCTATATCACGCCCTCTAATAATGTTGCCAACCAGCGTCCCGGCGTGACTATGTTGAATGGGACTAAGTCGAATGGGGGAAACTCATCAGGTGGCGATAGTATGCAAAGCTTGATTGCACAAAAGCAGCGTGATTTCAATATTGATGCCAGCATATCTATCGAAGAAAGCAAACGCGTCAGTATCAACCGCCGCCAGCCCATCTACAATACAACCTACAGTAATAATAGCTACAGCACAGCAAGCAATACTTATAATAGCGCTTATAACGACTTTACCAGCATGGATTTCAATGCATGGCTCAATAGTAACAGTTACCGTGCTAGGCAGGTGGCAGAGTACCAAAGCTATCTGAGCTCGCGCTTAGGGGCGCGAAATGTACCGCCATTGTCTCAGTTACTGACCACAGCGCGTAGCTGGCAGAAATGCGGTTATGAGCCCTATCAATTGCCACCGCAAGAGCTGTGGTCGA
Source organism: Psychrobacter sp. PP-21 (assembly GCF_033790785.1). Lineage (NCBI taxonomy): Bacteria > Pseudomonadati > Pseudomonadota > Gammaproteobacteria > Moraxellales > Moraxellaceae > Psychrobacter > Psychrobacter sp. PP-21. Next base: position 110,423 of record NZ_JAMYEB010000008.1, read on the forward strand.
ATATCGTACCGACACTACATCTATATAGCGAATTAAAAAACCAAGGGATATTGCCACCGAGCACTGAGATACGTTCGGTATACCGCAGTCCTGGTCTCAATGACTGTGCAGGCGGTGCAGATGGTAGTAAACATATGAATGCTAGTGCGATAGATGTTTGGGTGCCAGAGTATGAAGATAATCTATGGCGTCTTAGTACTATGCAAGATGGATTATGTCAATTTTGGCAATATCAAGGTCAAGCCTATAACTTCGGTCTAGGGTTGTATTCTACAGGTGCCATCCATCTCGACACAGATGGTTATCGTAAATGGGGCTTCAACCATGCAAGTAGCAGCTCTTCTTGCCGTTACTAGCAAATAATTAGCAGATAAAAACCTAGATTTACATGGTAAAAGTAGATAGAGACGTTATAATATAGCGCTGATAAGTTCTAGGATAAAAGTAGATATAGAACGATAAGCTAGACGCATAAGTTCACTGAAAATTTGTTTGGTATTTATGGTTTATGCTTTAATGATAGTACTTTTCTTACCTATCTTTGTATCCTTGTCGCTCTTCAAGGAAGAAGATTACGTTATCACAAGCAGGGTTTATGACAAAGCAGCGCGCGACACTTAAACAGTACAGTCAGTCAAATAATAAGAACCAAAGCTTTTTTCGTTCAAGATATATGTATGGCGCGTTAGTAGGTACGGCATTTTTATCCGCATTACTTGTTAGTGCCTGCAGCCCACAAACGCATTCTGACAGCCGCTCATCGGTCACAGATAAGAATACAATCAGCCGTAATAATATTGAAAAAAACTCTAAAAATATTGAAGACGGTATTAAAAACTCTTATGCACGTTTGGCATCAAAACGCTCTGATGTCTGTCCAAAGCTAATAGAAGAAGAGCATGGTAGTCAGGTCATTGAGCGTCTTGAAGAAGTGATGGTGAACGACTATTGCGACTATTTTCTATACCCGCGAGATGGTCAAAGTATTTCAGTAGCAACTAACAATCGTCAAATCGAAGCATTACTGATAGTTCCATCGGTACATAATTTCGCTAACGGAGGTTACCAAGTAACCTCTTATGACAAGCACATCATTCGATTGAGCTACAACGGTGCAACCCATAAGCCAAAAGACCTCAGTTATGATGTTGCAATGACCATTTCTGACAAAGCATATTTATAGTAACGTCTACCATGAGCTTTGTAGCACAGTGTTTTAAGTCTTAAAACGTAAGTTATGAGCGGTGTGTTTTGTGTTTCTCATCACTTACGTTATTAATTTGTCTTTATGTATTTTCAGAACAGCTACTTGTTCACTGGTTTATCTTTCCAAGGGTCATCTTGTCCCACAGTTACAATCAAAAAATCATCAGGCTTTAGCGTATCACGCATGGTTTTATTCACTTCTACAAGCGTGACCTGATCAATACGATTGGTATAATCAGCCAAGTAATTGTTCGGCAATTGATAAAAATTCATCATTCCTAACAAGCCGTTAATACCTGCGTTGCTTGCAAAGCCCATTGGAAAACTATTTTTTAAGTTGTCTGTTGTCAAGCGCATCTCATCCTGAGTGACACCTTTTTCTAGTGTCTTATTAATAACTCCTAAGCTTGCATCGATCGCTGCGCGCGCCTTATCGTTGCGCGTCGAAAACCCAATCTGATAAGGGCCTCGTGCTAGCATCGGACTCATTGAACCTGAAATACCATAGGTATAACCCAAGTTTTGTCTAACCTCAGTCATTAATCGCGCATTAAAATCACTACCTGCCATGATCTCATTACCAACTGCAAAATTGGTTTGCTGCTGCTGCGCCACAGCATCGGTTGCACGTTTACTACCCAGTTGACCCATTAGGACAGTGGTTTGGGTACTTGGGAATGGGATGTGTATATGCTGTGCTGTAGTAAGGGGTGTGGGTTCAGGTAATTCTGCTGCGGCCTGTCCTGTAGGCAGCTTCGTAGTGATCTCTTCAGCCAGACGTTTCGCTTGGACTAATGTCAAATTGCCCGTCATAGCGATAGAAGCATTTGCTGTCACTAAATACCGATTTTTGAAGTCTAATAACTGCTGCTTTTGGATGGTAGGCACGCTCTCGAGTGTACCGACCGAGGGGTGCGCATAAGGATGGTTGCCATACAATGCATTATTAAAAGCAATGCTTGCAAGGCTGTTAGGGTCTTGTTTTTGCTGCTGTAAACCAACCAGTAGTCGTGCCTTGTTGCGTGCTAGAACATCATCATTAAACGTAGGTTCACTCACCATCTGCGTCATTAAGTCAACAGCCGGTAGAAGGTGCTCGTCATCAGATAAGCTACGTAGTGAAACAATAAACATGTCTTTGTACGCGCTACTGCTCAAATTGATGCCTAAAGTTTCAACGGCTCGCGTGAATGCGTTTTCATCTAAACTCGTGGTACCTTGCTCAAGCATTGTCGCTGTCATGTTGGCGATGCCAAAACCATCTTTGTTGATGCTACCGTCACGCGCACTACCAGCGTTAAAGCGCAGGTCTATATCGACGATTGGCAAGGCGGTGGTTTTTACGAATTTTACAGGGACGCCAGCCTTAGTCTTGAATTGTTGGATTGTTGGCACGGTGACTTTTAGAGGTTCGGCGTTATCAATACTAGTCAGCTTAGACAGTGCCGCAATAGGCGCACTGGCATCGACGGCAGCAGGTGCGCGGTAATCTTCAGCACCTGTTGTCTCAGCTTGAGCGGTAGTAGTCAATATACCCAAAGCAAGTACGAGGCTGGTGCTAAGATATGACCATTTTTTCAATGAGCTAGCACTTGATATTTTCTGTCTTACTTGAGAGTCATACTTATTCTGAATCATGATGTTCTTCTTATTAAGAATACGTTTTTGTCGTCATTTTTATTAGACGCTTGATGATAGGCAGCCATTACTTTGCTTGGTTTTGCTTTTCTTTGGGTGGCACGATATGCATCACCGTAAGGTTGTTCTTAACCAAGTATTTTTTACTGGCAGCCTGAATGTCATCTACACTGATACTATCGAGTTTGGTTGGTAGCTTGGCAAGCAATCTATCATCTAAACCAATAGACTGTAGCGAGCCTATCATACGTGCCTGTCCCTCCATGCTATCTTGCGCATAAACCAAGCCTGTGACCGTATTGGTCTTAGCACGGCTGATTTCGTCGGCAGCAATGGGATCTGTTTTGAGCTTTTCTATTTCTGACGTTATGGCTTGCTGCGCTTGCTCTAAGCTGACACCTTCACGCGGTGTTGCCTGAATTAAGAATAGTCCATCGCCGCGATCAAGTAAGTCATAAGAAGTACCAACGGTAGTTAGCAGACCTTGCTCACGTATCAGTCGGCTCTCTAAGCGTGCAGATAGACCACCGTCGAGTACGTCTTGAGCAAGGGAGAGGGCATAGGCCTGTTTTTCGTCATTTGCGCCTGCCGTCACCAAACTAGGCACGTTGTAACCCATTAAGAGAACAGGCACTTGGACGGCCTGCTCAGACTCTACTTTTTGATACCCTCGAAAGCCCTTTTGAGTGACAGCATTGCGTTTAGGTACGTCGCTTGGTGCAAGCGTGCCAAAATAGCGTTTGACTTGCGCGAGCACATCTTGTGGTTGTACGTCACCAACGATGACCAAAGTGGCATTGTTGGGTGCATACCATGTCTTGTACCAGTCTGTTAAATCAGAGAGTTTGATTGACTCAAGCTCACTCATCGGTCCAATGACAGACTCACCCTTCGGACTGTCAGGTAGTGCTAGCAGGCGAAATGACTCGTAAGCTTTGGCAAGTGGATTGTCATCAGTACGTTGACGGCGCTCCTCCATAACGACTTGATGCTCTTTGGCAAACTCTTTATCATCGAAAGTCAGATTTTTCATGCGATCTGCTTCAAGCTCTAAAGCCAAAGGCATGCGGTTAGCAGGAAACAGCTCGTAGTACCCCGTATAGTCATAGCTGGTAAAGGCATTGTTGACACCGCCAAATTTGGCAATCAACCGTTCATAATTGTCACTTGATACATCAGTGGTTCCTTTGAACATCATATGCTCAAGCACGTGTGAGATACCTCCCTTATCAGTTGGCTCATCTGCCGAGCCTACTCGATACCAGATTTGTGTCATGGCGACTGGTGCACGGTGGTCTTCTTTTATAACTACTTTTAGACCGTTTTCTAACTGATACTCATGTCGACCTGACATGTCCATTGCCAGTGCAGATGGTGCTGACTCTCTACTTGCGTCTGAAGTAGGTTGCCCTGTACCGATTGCTGCGACTGAGTTAGTAGCAGTAGTTGTAGAGCTAGCAGATATCGTACTGGTCTGACAGGCGGTCAGTGACGCTGCTATCGCCAAGGCACAAGCAATACGTAATGGGCTGATCGGTAGTGGTAAAGGCAATGGCATGGTATGGTCTACTTATATAAAATGATGACTAAAGAGAATGACGACAGTTATAGTAATAATGGATCGTAGTGCTAAGGAGTCATAGTGATAATGGACGTCATAAAGAGGTTTGAGTGCCTACCATGACACTAGCTGTGGGTCTGAACTCTTGCGTGGTGCTGCAGCCTGCCACAGACAATACCGTTGTCGTTAACAAAATAGCCGCACTGATATTGATGATGCTTTTGTAGTGCTTAGAGAGTAGAGACATGAGCATTTCCTAATAAAGAGTCGTTGATAGTCTTGGTAGAGTAGGCGAAGTCTAGCCAGTTACAAGTCAGAATTTTGTGTCCAAACCTTAAGCAAAACTTTCTAAAATTTTTGAGTGACTTTTGGAGCCAATATATAGTCAGTTCTTTTTAAATAAGATACAATCATTTTAAAGCAAGCGAAATAGCAGAAGAACAAATGACCTATTCAGCAGATTTTCGAGCACAAGTGATTAAAAGTGTCAAAAACAAAGACATGAGT